>NZ_JBSFIH010000024.1:0-125783 GCF_053597455.1 Streptomyces sp. NPDC001393 | reverse complement strand
AAGTCCGGCAACGGACCCGACGGTACACAGGGTGCAACTTGTCCGTGCCCTCTGCGGGTGACGTGGGCCGGGCAGACCGGCCGGACAAGGAGACCCGTCCGGCGCCCGCGTCGAGGTGGCACGGGCGCCGGACACGCAGGGCGGCCACAGGCTCATTTGTTCCCCTGGGCCGGTTCACAGGCGGTCGCCCAGAAGCGCGTCAGCACCTCGGGGCAAGAACCAGAGCAACGCCCCTCGGTCGCCAGGGCCTACCGCATCCTCGCCGAAGGCGAAACGGTCGAGATCCCGACCTGACTCGGGGGCCGTGGCCGCGATGCACTTCCGCGGTGGGACGTCCCGCGCCACCGGTACCTGCCCCAAGATGAGTCTGGCGCACAGCAGGTGTCCACAGACGTGCGCCACCAGGTGTCGCAGACCTGCCACGGCGGAAAGCTGGAGGGCCGCGTCGGGTTTGTCCACATTCTGCGGTTGAAGGTAGACCCATAGCCCCGTGACCAAAGCGGGCGAAGCAGCTGCTGTACCACCGCTGACTCAGGGACCGAGGAGTGCTTCACGTCTGCGCGGGACCAGATCGCTTGCTGGTCGGGGCTGAATTTTATCCGATTCCAGTGGAAGATGATGTGCCTGGCCAGGATGCTGCGGAGACCGAGGCCTAGACGGTTCGTCTCCGCCGCATCAGCCGGAGCTCGGCCGCGAGATGACACGCATCCGACCAGGCAGGATCCGAGGGCGTGGCCGCTCCGTGGCGCCATCGTCGCGTAAAATCCGTCGAGTTCACTCGCGAATCCTTTGACCTTCTCTGCCTCGTGGTCCGAATCTCAAGAGTGCGACGACGGTACGGTGTCCGCCCTCGTTGAAGTCGGTCATTCGTTCGCGTGTCACGCATACGAATGATGTTGTGGGCGGAGCTGACCGTGCAGTGGTTGGCGTGCTGGTTGACTGTGCAGCTGCTGGGATCCGTGCCGTGACAGAAATGCCTCCGGCCCTTTGGAGAGCCGCCACGCGCTGCCGTTGTTCGCGAGAGAAGGGAAGTGCTCCGAACCTTGGCTGACTTGTGGCGCCGTTGCCGCGGAGGTCCGACCGGACGGCACTTTGCTGGCCCTGGGCGTTACGGAAAGGGGAGAGCAGCAGCGTGACACCCCGACGGCTGCCGCGAAGTCTCGAGCCGTTGGAAGGCGAGTCCCTGCCGGGCTTCCTGCTCCGCACGGCCTACCGCTTGGATCGCTCGCCCGTCCGAATCGCGGAGCTGTGCGGCCTGGACGTGCGGCAGCGTCGCCTCTCCTCCGCTTGCCTTCGAACCATCCGCGAGGAGACGCTGCGACAGTTCGCCTTCACCGCACGCCTGACCGAGCACGAAGCCGACGGTCTGACCTTGCGACGATTCACCCAGACCTATCCGCCACTGAGCAGGCTCCGCACGAGTACCAACAGGATCGGATCTGCCGCTTCGGTCAATTGGGCGATGACCCGCTCCAGCCGCTACTGTCCCGACTGCCTGAGGGGGGACACCAGGGCGGTCGAGCAATCCCTGGGCGGAGGGTGGCAGTTGCTCTGGCATCTTCCAGTCGTCTTCGCCTGCCTGCGCCACCGTCGCCTGCTGGAATACCTCTGCCCGGCATGCAACCTTCCGCTCAATGCGGCTGGCGGTGCAGCCGGTCACGGCCGTTCGACTCTGATCAAGAACGCCGGGCTGACCGGGCTACACCCTTTGGAATGTCGGAACACTGTTCCCCGTCACACCGGCGACCGGTCCGACAGCGCGGAGCGAGCCCGGAGCGTGCTGTGCAGAGCACGACTGGACGACTTCAACTCCCGCATCGGCACTGGCCTACCCGACGACGACTTGGATCAGCTCCTGAGCCTGCAACAGCGCGTCCTGGACTACCTCTCTCCGCAAGAGCGCGGGTGGGGCAGGGACGCCATGCCCGACAAGTGCTACTTCTCGGACCTGATCGCGATCACCCACCTCATGAAACTGACGTGGCCGCTGGGCGCGGAGTTCCTCCCTTCCTCTCACTTGGCAGCTCTCGTCCAGGCACACGCAGAACCCGTTATCGCGCAGCTCACGGCCGAACATCAGGGACGCGGAGTACGGAGCAACCGCGGTGCGAAGGTTGCCCCCAACGATTCCTTGATATGCGGTGCCCTACTCCTCGGAGCCGATGCGCTCCTGGGCGATCGCGAACTCGGCGCGCTCCGGGCCCGTGTTCAGCCACTTGCCAGCGAAGCGTACCGCCGCGCAAGAAGCTACGCCGGAGGCATCTGCAGGAGCGCCGACATTTCAGCGGCCCTCGCCCGTGCCACGGCCCGACGTATCCATGGGCTTCCCCTCCGCCGCAACCTGCGCACCGTCTCGACCCAGCATCGATACCGAGTGGAAGAGATCCCCTCTTTCCTGCCCCGGCCGTGGTTTGAACGGCACTTTGCCGCCTTCATCACGCTCTTGCCGAGCGGCGACGCAGCGATCGAACGTCACCTACGTCGGGCCGCATCCCTGCGACTGGCGGAGCTGGTGTCAGGCACAACCTGGGCCGAATGCGCGGCCGCGGTGGGCATGCAGCAGAAGCTTGCCGAGCGCACTCTCAAATACCTTGGACGCCACCTGGACGGACTCGGGCTCTGGCCGGCTTTCGAAGACGTCGTCGAACAGATTGCGAAACACCTGGATGCGACCGCGCCGCGCGTTGACTATGCCGATCGGCGCCGACGGCTGGCGTCTTGGCGCCTGCCTGTACACGACTGGCGCGCCATGTGTGACGGGCTTCCCAGGCTGGATCGGCTGAAGGAGAACGCAGACACGCGGATCGGTTCGGCCCTCATCTGGGCTGAGGCCACCCAAGGCGAGCGCATGCGCAGCCCGGTAGTGCTCGACCTTCGACAACGCGGCGAGGACACCCAGCCACTCGCCAGCAGGTTGGGCAGGCTCAGCGACGGGCTCAGAGGTCCAAGCCTGAGGCTGCGTCGCAGACTCCGGCTGTATGCAGAACACCTTGCGACTTCATGCGATCACAAGCTTGACCTGGCCGTCCCTGTGTTGCAGATCGTCCGTGACGAGACAGACTTGGCCTCCAACGCCAACCATGACAAAATTGCACAAGAGGGTCTCGAAGCGATGTCGTGGGCCGCGAGACCGGGCCGTGCGGTCCGTGAGTTGACGGACCCCGTCGAACAAATGGTGCCAGACACTTTGTGGAGCCTATTCCAACAAGTGGTTCCGACAACACCTGAACGCAAACCGGCTATCACGTCCCCACGCCATGGCGACCGGGAGAGCCTGGCTGCGATCGTGTTCACTGCGACCTCGGGCTGCGGCTGGACGCAACTCCCACTCGGGTTCGGACTCTCGGGTCAAACCGCATACCGACGGTTCATCGAATGGACCGAGGCGGGGGTGTGGGTCCGGCTGCGCCAGCTGCTCCCCGCCATCCCTGTTACTCAGGGCGAGTCGGACTGGCCCCGCCACGCCATCGATGCTGTCAGCGCCCGCGCCGACAAGAGGGAACACAGGCGGCACCGAATGGGCGTCACCTCAACAGGAGCGCAACAAAAGGGCTCATCGACGGACCTTGGGACGCACGCCAACCTGTTCGGCTGAGCCACGAAGAGGAGCAGGGCCGCCCGCGGCGCTACCTGGATGGTCACGAAGTCCTCATGGCTGTCTCCGTCGCAGCGGGACGGCTGGTCTGCCCTGGAGCGGGGACGAGCTGTCGGCCGCTGCCGAGGACGTCGCGACGGCGCCGATGCACGCTTCGCCAGCCCGCGACGGCGAGGGATCAGGACCGCCTCATAGGCGGCCGATGCGCCTGGAACCCCTCCTGACCTGCGGTGTACAAAAGTGCCAACTATCCTTCTGAAACTGGCAGGAAGGTCCGTGAGGCTAGTTGGCATCACTGCAGGTCAACATCGTGCGTTAGTGCCAACTAAGAATCCTGGTCACACCTGCGGACATGGGTGACCCCGGGCTGTTCACGCCGAACTCCGTGACCTGGCAGATGCACGGCGACCCGATGATGTGGGTGGCCGGCGTCCGTGCGCTCTACCTCCAGGCCCTGCACCCGCGCGCGGTACGCGGCGTCATGCAGAACTCGGACTTCCGCCGCGACGCCTGGGGCCGGCTGATGCGCACCGCCGATTTCGTCGGCACGACGACCTACGGCACGACCGAGGCCGCCGAGCGCGCCGGCGCCCGGGTGCGGAAGATCCACAGCATGCTGACGGCGACCGACCCGGAGACCGGCGAGCGGTACGGCGTCGACGAACCGGGGCTGCTGCTCTGGGTGCACTGCGCGGAGATCGACTCCTATCTGCACGTCCTGCGCCGCTCCGGCTTCCCGCTCACCGACGCCCAGGCCGACCGGTACATAGCCGAACACCGGGTCAGCGCGCGCCTGGTGGGCCTCGCCCCGCAGGCCGTACCGGCGAGCCGGGCCGAACTCGCCGCGTACTTCGAGAAGGTGCGGCCGGAGCTGGCGGCGGGACCCGAGGCACGCGCAGTGGACGACTTCCTGCTCCGTCCGCCGACGCATCCCCTCCTCGTCCCGGCGCGCGAGGTGCTGTGGCGGCGCGTGGCGCACCTGGCGTGCGCCGCTCTGCCGCCGTACGCCCATGAGCTGTACGGCAGACCGGCCCCCGCGCCCGCCGTCGTGACCCGCCGGCTGCGGGCCACGGGCGCGCTGCTGCGGGGCGTTCCCGCACGTGTGCGCTGGCAACTGCCGCCCAAACACATCCTGCGGGCCATGGCGAGGCTCGGACCGCAAGCACGTCCGGCACCATACAAAGTCGGGCGATAGGCCGCCATACTGGACGAGCAGGGGGGGTGTGGCACGGATCGGGCCGGCGCGTGGGGGCGTGGCTGCGAACCGGCCTCCTGGCGGCGGGGCGGACGGCGACGGGGGCGGCGGATCGCTATGGGGGAGAACAGGCTGGTTCAGGGCCGGTACCGGCTGCTCGACCTGATCGGGCGGGGCGGCATGGGCGAGGTGTGGCGGGCCCGGGACGAGTCCCTGGGCCGGCAGGTCGCCGTGAAGTGCCTCAAGCCGCTCGGTCCGTACCACGATCCGTCCCTCACCGGCGTCCTGCGCGAGCGCTTCCGCCGCGAGGCCCGGGTGGCCGCCGCCCTCTCGCACCGCGGGGTGACCGTCGTCCACGACTTCGGCGAGTCCGAGGGTGTCCCGTATCTGGTGATGGAGCTCCTGGAGGGCCGCGATCTGAGCCGGCTGCTGCAGGACAACAAGGGCCACCCGCTGCCGGTGGACGACGTGGAGGACATCGCCGCGCAGGTCGCCGCCGCTCTCGCTTACACCCATCAACAGGGCGTCGTCCACCGCGACCTGAAACCGGCCAACATCGTCCGGCTGGCCGACGGTACGGTGAAGATCTGCGACTTCGGCATCGCCCGCCTCGGCCACGACATCGACTTCACCGCCCGGCTGACCGGCACCGGCGTCGCGCTGGGCACCCCGCACTACATGTCCCCGGAACAGATCGGCGGCGACGCGGTGGACCAGCGCAGCGACCTGTACTCGCTGGGCTGCGTGCTGTACGAAATAGCCACCGGTGCACCGCCGTTCGACCTGGAGGACGCCTGGGCGATCCTCATCGGCCACCGCGACACCCCACCCCGGCCCCCACGCGAGCAGCGCCCCGAGCTCTCGGGCCGCCTCGAGCGCATCATCCTCGACCTGCTGGCCAAGCATCCCAAGGAACGGCCGCGCGACGCAGGAGAGTTGGTCCGCAGGCTCCGTGGCGGTCGCGCAACCGGCGCCTCTGTCACGGTCGTGGAGATCCCGGCGGTGACTGGCGCGGCCCGACTTCCCTCCTGGACGCAGGGCATGACGACCGGTCACAAGGCGCTGGGTGCCGCCGGACTCGGCGCCCTGCCGCCGGACCCGGGGGCGGCCCTGTCGAGCCGGTGGGACGCGCCCCACAGGGACGCGGGGCCGTATCCGGTACGCGGCTCCGGCCGCGCGGGCGCGAACAGCCACAACGCACCCGCGGACGCCCTACGGCCCGTACGGCCCGTACCGGCATCCCCCGCGGAGCGCACCGCACCCCCGGCCGAGCACACCGCCCTGCGCCGCGAGGCCGTGCGGCTGGCCGGGCTCGGCCGGTGGGCCGAGGCGCTGGCCGCCTACACGGACCTCGCCGAGGCAGGCGCACGCGTCCTCGGCGCCGACCACCCCGACACCCTCGCCGCCCGCCAGGAGACCGCCTATGCGCTGGGCCGGCTGGGCCGCCACTTCGAGGCCCACCAGGTGTACGCGGAGGTGCTGGCCGCCCGAGTGCGCGCCATGGGCCCCGATCACCCCGAAACCCTGCGCTGCCGCCACAACCTCGCCTGCACCCTGGGCCGGCTCGGCCGCCTGGACGACGCCTGCCGCACGGCCCTGGAGGTGGCCGCCGCCCGGGCCCGCGTGCTCGGCCCCGACCATCCCGACACCCTGGTCTCGCGCTGCGAAGTCGCCTATGTCCAGGGGCAGTCGGGCCATTGGGAGGAGGCGCTGCGCGTCTACCGCGAGGTCGCCGAGACCAGAGCGCGCGTCCTCGGCGCCGACCACCCCGACACCCTGGCCGCCCGCTACGAGACCGCCCTCAGCCTAGGCCGCCTCGGCCACAGCGCGGACGCCCTGCGCCTGTACCGCGAGCTGGTCCAGGACCGCACCCGCGTCCAGGGCCCCACCCACCCCGAGACCCTGCGTGCCCGGCACGGCCTCGGGGTCAACCTCGGCCGGCTCGGGCGCTGGGACGAGGCGCTCACCGAGGCCCGCCACGTGCGCGCGCTGCGTGCGCGCGTCCTGGGGCCCGACCACCCCGACACGCTCGTCAGCCACCGCGAGGTCGCCGCCGCCCTGGGCTGGCTGGGTCGCTGGACCGACGCCCTCACCGAGTACCGCCGCGTCGCCACCGCCCGCGAACGCGTCCTCGGCGCCGACCACCCCGACACCCTCACCAGCCGCAACGACGAGGCACACTGCCTGGAACGCCTCGGCCGCAGCACCGAGGCCCGCGAGTTGTACCGAAGGGTCGCGGTGCTGAGCCGGCGGCGCGCCTCGGGCGGATGCTGACCGGTCGTCGGTGTTCGGCCCCGCCGCCGGGTGGGGAGGTCCGCGGATGGCGGACGGTGCCGATGATCCGGACGCCCCGTTCCCGTCCGGGGCTGGTCCAAGTGGACGGACCGCGTCACCACGCAAACGTCCGGCTTCCCACCCTGATCATCTCGTGCTACCAAGGACCATGCCTGCGAACGAGGGAACCCGCACATACGACGCCGTCATCGTCGGTGGGGGCCACAACGGTCTGGTCGCCGCCGCCTACCTGGCCCGCGCCGGCCGTACGGTGCTGGTCCTGGAACGGCTGGAGCACACCGGCGGCGCCGCGATCTCCACCCGCCCGTTCGCCGGTGTCGACGCCCGGCTGTCGCGCTACTCCTACCTGGTCAGCCTGCTGCCGCAGAAGATCGTGCGCGACCTCGCCCTGGACTTCCGCGTCCGCTCCCGCACCATCTCCTCGTACACTCCGGTGGAGCGGAACGGCCGGCCCACGGGACTCCTCGTCGGCGGCGGCGAGCAGCGCACCCGGGAGGCCTTCGCCCGGCTGACCGGCGGCGAGCGCGAGTACCAGGCCTGGCAGCGCTTCTACGGCATGACCACGCGGGTCGCCGAACGCGTCTTCCCGACCCTCACCGAGCCCCTGCCCACCCGCGACGAACTGCGCCGCCGTATCGACGACGACACCGCCTGGCGGGCCCTGTTCGAGGAGCCGATCGGTGTCGCCGTCGAGGAGAACTTCACGGACGACCTGGTCCGGGGCGTGGTCCTGACCGACGCCCTGATCGGCACCTTCGCCGACGCCCACGACCCCTCCCTCGCCCAGAACCGCTGCTTCCTCTACCACGTCATCGGCGGCGGCACCGGCGCCTGGGACGTGCCCGTCGGCGGCATGGGCGCCCTCACCGACGCCCTGGCCGACTCCGCCCGCTCGGCCGGTGCCGTCATCGCGACCGGGCACGAGGCGGTCCGGATCGCCACCGACGGGCACACCGCAGAGGTCACCTACCGCACGGCCGACGGCGAGGGGGTCGCCGCCGCCCGGCACGTCCTGGTGAACGCCTCCCCGCAGGAACTGGCCCGCCTGACGGGGGACCCGTCACCCGAGCCCGCGGAGGGCGCCCAGCTCAAGGTCAACATGCTGCTCACTCGGCTGCCGGGGCTCCGCGACCCGGCCGTCGACCCGCGCGAGGCCTTTGCCGGCACCTTCCACATCGCCGAGGGCTACCGGCAGCTCGCCACCGCCCATGCCCAGGCCGCCGCCGGTGAACTCCCCGCCGTGCCGCCCTCGGAGATCTACTGCCACTCCCTGACCGACCCCACCATCCTCGGTCCCGAGCTCGCCGAGCGCGGCTACCAGACCCTCACCCTGTTCGGCCTGCACACCCCGGCCCGGCTCTTCGACCGGGACAACGACGCCGTACGCGAGGAGCTGCTGAAGTCCACCCTCGCCCAGCTCGACGCCCAGCTCGCCGAACCCCTCGCCGACTGCCTGGCCACCGACGCCGACGACCGCCCCTGCATCGAGGCCAAGACCCCGCTCGACCTCGAACGGGACCTCGGACTGCCCGGCGGTAACATCTTCCACCGCGCCCTGTCCTGGCCCTACGCCCAGGCGGAGACCGGTCGTTGGGGCGTGGAGACCCGGCACACGAACGTCCTGCTGTGCGGCGCGGGCGCGGTGCGCGGGGGAGGGGTGAGCGGGGTGCCGGGCCACAACGCGGCCATGGCGGTGCTGGAGGCCACGGCGTAAGGCACCACGCCACAAAAGAATCTGACGCAACGTCAGAAAAAGTCTTCCGTCGTCCTGCCCGCTGCGGCATCCTGCGCCCATGCAGACGGAGCTGAGCAGGAAACTGGGAGTCGAGCACGCCGTCTTCGGCTTCACGCCGTTCCCCGCCGTCGCGGCGGCGATCAGCCGGGCCGGCGGCTTCGGTGTGCTCGGCGCGGTCCGCTACACCGCCCCCGACGACCTCAAACGCGACCTCGACTGGCTCGACGCGCATGCCGGCGGCCGGCCCTACGGACTCGATGTCGTCATGCCCGCGAAGAAGGTCGAGGGCGTCACCGAAGCGGACGTCGAGGCGATGATCCCCGAGGGGCACCGGCAGTTCGTGCGGGACACCCTCGCCCGGTACGGCGTCCCCGAACTGGCCGAGGGCGAGGCGTCCGGATGGCGGATCACCGGCTGGATGGAGCAGGTCGCCCGCACCCAGCTCGATGTCGCCTTCGACTACCCGATCAGACTGCTGGCCAACGCCCTCGGCTCCCCGCCCGCCGACGTCGTCGCCCGCGCCCACGACCGGGGCCTGCTGGTCGCCGCGCTCGCGGGCAGCGCCCGGCACGCCCGCAAGCATCAGGAGGCGGGCATCGACGTCGTCGTCGCCCAGGGCTACGAGGCCGGCGGCCACACCGGCGAGATCGCCACCATGGTGCTCACGCCCGAGATCGTGGAGGCCGTCGACCCGCTGCCCGTCCTGGCCGCGGGCGGCATCGGCAGCGGCCAACAGGTGGCTGCGGCGCTCACACTCGGCGCTCAGGGAGTGTGGCTGGGCTCCATATGGCTGGCCACCATAGAAGCGGACCTGCACTCGCCCGCCCTGACCCGCAAGCTGCTCGCCGCCGGGTCCGGCGACACCGTCCGCTCCCGTGCCCTCACGGGCAAGCCCGCCCGCCAGCTCCGCACCGAGTGGACCGACGCCTGGGACGACCCGGCCGGACCCGGCACCCTGCCCATGCCACTGCAGGGACTGCTGGTGGCCGAGGCGGTCTCCCGGATCCAGAAGCACGAGGTCGAACCGCTGCTCGGCACGCCGGTCGGGCAGATCGTCGGCCGCATGCGCAGCGAACGCAGCGTCCAGGCCGTCTTCGACGACCTCACCCGCGGCTTCGAGCAGGCCGTGGACCGCATCAACCGCATCGCCGGAAGGAGCGGCCAGTCGTGACCACACCCCCCGCCGGATTCTGGGCACAAGCCGCGCAGAGCCCCGACCGCACGGTCCTCGTCGCCCCCGACGGCGAGGAGTGGACCGCCGGACGACTGCACGGCGCCGCCAACCGGCTCGTCCACGGCCTGCGCGCGGCCGGCCTGGAGCGCGGCGACGCCTTCGCCGTCGTCCTGCCGAACGGCGTCGAGTTCCTCACCGCCTACCTGGCCGCCACCCAGGCAGGCCTCTATCTGGTCCCGGTCAACCACCACCTGGTCGGCCCCGAGATCGCCTGGATCGTCGCCGACTCCGGCGCCAAGGTGCTCATCGCCCACGAGCGGTTCGCCGCCGCTGCACGGGCCGCCGCCGACGAGGCCGGACTGCCGTGGAGCCACCGGTACGCGGTCGGCGAGGTCGACGGCTTCCGGCCGTACGCCCAACTCCTCGACGGGCAGCCGGAGTCCGTGCCCACCGGCCGGGAACTCGGCTGGGTCATGAACTACACCTCCGGTACGACGGGACGCCCGCGCGGCATCCGCCGTCCGCTGCCCGGCAAGGCACCGGAGGAGGCCTACCTGGGCGGCTTCCTCGGGATCTTCGGCATCAAGCCGTTCGACGACAACGTCCACCTGGTCTGCTCGCCGCTCTACCACACGGCCGTCCTGCAGTTCGCGGGCGCGTCCCTGCACATCGGCCACCGCCTGGTCCTGATGGACAAGTGGACCCCCGAGGAGATGCTCCGCCGCATCGACACCCACCGCTGCACACACACCCACATGGTCCCGACCCAGTTCCACCGTCTGCTGGCCCTGCCGGACGAGGTGAAGGCCCGCTACGACGTCTCGTCCATGCGGCACGCCATCCACGGCGCCGCCCCTTGCCCGGACCACGTCAAGCGCGCCATGATCGACTGGTGGGGTCACTGCGTGGAGGAGTACTACGCGGCCAGCGAGGGCGGCGGCGCCTTCGCCACCGCCGAGGACTGGCTGAAGAAGCCCGGCACCGTCGGCAGGGCCTGGCCCATCAGCGAACTGGCCGTCTTCGACGACGACGGCAACCGCCTGCCGCCGGGCCAACTGGGCACGGTCTACATGAAGATGAGCACCGGCGGCTTCTCCTACCACAAGGACGAGGTCAAGACCCGCAAGAACCGCATCGGTGACTTCTTCACCGTCGGCGACCTCGGCTGTCTCGACGAGGACGGCTATCTCTTCCTCCGCGACCGCAAGATCGACATGATCATCTCCGGCGGGGTCAACATCTACCCGGCCGAGATCGAGTCCGTGCTGCTCGCCCACCCGGCCGTCGCCGACGCTGCCGCCTTCGGCATCCCGCACGACGACTGGGGCGAGGAGGTCAAGGCCGTGGTCGAACCCGCCCCCGGCCACGAGCCGGGCCCGGCCCTCGCCGCCGCCCTCCTCGACCACTGCGCCGAGCGGCTCGCCGGCTACAAGCGGCCCAGGAGCGTCGACTTCATCGCCGAGATGCCCCGCGACCCCAACGGCAAGCTGTACAAACGGCGGTTGCGGGACCCGTACTGGCAGGGGCGCGCGCGACCGGTCTGAACCAGGGTCAGGCCTCCAGGAAGTCGGCGAGGCCGGCCGCGTCGGTGCCGATCTTCCGGTAGATGCTGGACAGCAGCTGCCGCACGCCCTGCTCGGTGAGACGCAGTTCCTTGGCGATGACCGCCACCGGGTGCCCCTGGGCGGTCAGTCCTGCGGTACGGCGTTCCTGAGGGGTCAGGGTGTCCGCCTGCGCGTAGCGGAGCGGCAGCGGCCGCAACCCGGCCGCCGAGAGTTCTTCCCTGGCCCGGGTGGCCAGCGCCTCGGCCCCGCAGTGGACGGCGCCTTCCAACCCCTGGTAGAGCCGGTCGGCGGCTTCCTGCAGCCGCCCGTTGCGGGACAGCGCGGCGCCGTGGCCGATCTGGGCGCGGGCGAGCTCGTAGGCGGCGGGTGACTGCTCCAGGTGGTCGACTGCCTCGGCGTACAGGTCGAGTGCCGTCGGCCCGCCGGTCACCTCGGCGAGGGTGTGCAGGGCCTGGCCGATGATGGAGGCGGCGCCGAAGTCCCGGGCGCGTTGCACGGCGTCCCGGGCGTGGCGGACCGCCTCCTCCGGCGCGGTGGGGGCGAGCGCGGAGGCGAGGTGGAGCTGCCACGGGCACCAGGCCGGGTTCCGCCAGGCGCGACCGTCCAGCCAGTCGCCGACCGAGGACAGGAGCCGCGCTGCTTCGGCGTGCCGTCCCTCTGCAAGGAGCAGTTTCGCGTACACGGTGCGTGGATCGGGATAGATGACGGCGTTCGGAGTGGTCTCACCGAAGCCGTGCTCGTCGGCGAGGGCGCGCGCTTCGGTGATGCGTCCGCGGGCGAGCAGGGTCTGGATGAGAATGCTGACGCCGAACAACTGGGCGGCGACGACCCCTTCCACCTTGTCGGCGATGCGCAGACCTTCCCGGACGAGGTCCTCGGCTTCGGCAAGACAGCCGCGGCGGTAGCGGATGTAGCCCGCGATGGTCTGGCCGAAGGCGAGGTGGGAGCCGTGCCAGCCTTTGGCCACGCATTCGGCGATGCCCTTGCCGAACAACTCCTCGGCCCTTCCAGGCTGGTCGCCGTACATGAACACCAGGGCCACCGAGAGCGGTACTTCGAAACCGCGGGCCTCGTCGGTCCAGCTCATGCCGCCGCGCAGAGCCTTCTCGGCATACGCGAGGGCGGTGTGCCGAGGCTCGCCGCGCTTGACGGCGTCCCAGGCCCGCAGTCCCAGGATGTAGCGCTCCTCCAGACTGCGACCGGGCAACTTCTCGGCCAGACGGGCCAGGGTCCGGGAGCGGGCGGGCGAGTCGGGGTCGTCGGTGCGGACCATGCTCCAGACGAACTGATCGGCCTGCATACGCAGTCTGACCCGTGGGTTCGTGGCCTGCTTCGCCTCCTGGGCGGCCACGGCCACGGCCTCGGCCAGGCGATCGGTGTGCGCCAGAGCCGTCGTCAGCCGATAGACGATGGAAGCCCGCAGATCGGGATCGACATCGGGCTCCCGCAGCGCCTGGCGCAGATGCCGCACCGTGGCCGTGGGCTCGATCAGGAAGGTGGCGCACGCGAGTTCGTGCAGGACCGCGGCACGGTCCTCGGGAAGGGGCGGCTCATGCAGCGCGCGGTCCAGCAGACGCCGGGCGGCCTCGGTCGCCCCGGCGCGCAGGTACTCGCGAGCGGCCTCCCGCAGACACGCGACCGCCTCGGGACTGCCCTCGCAGGGCACCTCCAGCAGATGCCGGGCGGCGGCGGTGGGGCCGTATCCCGCCGCCAGGACGGCCTGCGCGGCGGCGTTGTGCAGACCGGCTCGGAAGCCCGTGCGGATGGACCGGTAGATCGTCGTGGCGATCAGCGGGTGAACGAACTCGAGCTCGCCCTCGGGGCCGTGGCCGTCGGACAGGATCCGGGCCGCGCGCAGCTTCTGCACCGCCTCGGCCGCGGCCTCCTCGCCGAGCACCGCGATGGTCGCGGCGAGCTGCGGTGGGAAGGGCGAACCGAGTACGGCCGCGGTGTGCGCGAAGCGGACGGTCGCTGTGTCGAGTCGCTCCAGACGCTCGACCAGCCCCGGGCCCTTGATCGCGGCGGCGAGCTCACGCATCGCGGGCAGGTCGCCCTCGGTGCCGCTCAGTTTCCGCTCGGCGAGGCCGATGGCGAGCTCCACCGCCTCGAAAGGGCTCCCTCCGGTGGCCGACCAGCACTCCTTGCAGAAGCGCTCCTCGGCCGCGTCCCCGAGTTCGTTCCTGATGATCTGGGCCACGCCGTCGGCGGTGAGCAGCGCCAGGTCGTGGGGGCGGTCTCCACGGTGTCCGACGAGCGTGCGGAGTTCGCCCGCTCCGGACGGCAGTTCGGCCGGACGGTAGGTGACCACGATCAGCAGCGGAAGGTCTTCGAGGCGCGCTGCGAAGGAGTCCAGCCAGCTCAGGGATTCGGCGTCGGCCCAGTGCAGGTCGTCCAGGAGCAGGACGACGGGTGCCTTCCGCACCGCAAGACGCGTCATCACCCAGTCGAGGCCCTCGCGGACCCCGGTCCTGTCCGGCGCAGGACCGGGACCGCTCGCTTCGAGACCGAGCACGGCGGCGACGATGTCGTACCAGCTTCCCAGGAACGCACGGAGTTCCGCCTGCTCCATCCTCGCCAGTGAGGGCTGTACCAACTGGCGCACCACGCGGAACGCCGATCCCTGTTCGGCCTCCGAGCCCCTGCCCGACAACACCGTGAATCCGTGCGCCACGGCCCGGTCACGTGCTTCCGCGATGAGCGCGGTCTTGCCCAGCCCGGCCGGCCCGGTGAAGGCGAGCAGTCCCCTGCGCCGTGTCCACGGCATGCCGTCCGCGGTGCGCCGCAGCTCCCGGAACGCGGCGTCGAGGGCCTGGATTTCCCGCTGGCGCTCGATCAACCTCGCTTGCTCCGTGATCGGTTGCCGGGGCTCCATCGCCATGTGCCGTACCGCCTTCTGCCGTTCGACCAGGGGCAACCGAGGGTACGCCGCGTGGCGGTGGGGCAGGCCGGATTGGGCACCATAGGGTGAATCACCGGCTGTGGGTGGGATAATGCCCACCCAGCGGGTACGGAACAGGATTGGGCTACGGCACTGCGGGCACGGACGCCACATCCGCGTAGCGTGGGACGGTACGGGACCAGTGGTAACACCCGCGGATCCAGCCGATCATTCCTTCCAGGTAGCCCACGCCCGCGGGACTCAACTCCGGTGCGACCTCCGCGTACAGCTTCTGGAACTCCTCGATCGTGCCGTTGATCTCCTTGACGGCCAGGAGCACGGCGGCCTGCAGGGAGCACCGGTGTTCGCGCTGGCGCGTCAGGGCCAGGTTGATCATTTCGCCCGCACGCTGTTCCTTCACCGCCGAGAACAGGTCGGCCGTCCACACCGCCGCATCGGCGGACAGCCGGCTCAGTCGCCGGACGACGGGATGGTGCAGTTCGGCGGGGGACAGTTCGTGCGGCTGGGCGGCCTCGTACAGCGGGTAGAACGGCTCGACGCCTGCCGTCAGCGACCGTATGGAGGTGCAGTCCGCTGTCCGCACCGTGAGGGGACATGCGTGGGCCACCGATTCGTACAACAGCCCGTGCACGTATTCACGGCTCTTCCAGGCCCACCGTGCGGCCTGCGCGGGTGTGCACCGTTGCCTGACCTGCCGGTGGAGATCGGCCAGGGCCGCTCCGAGGGGCGTGGTGGGCGGCCGGCCGTCCCGCAGGATCGCGACGCTCTCGCCGAGCATGGGCAGCAGCCTGCCCGGAGAGCGCCGGCCGACGAACTCCGCCCGGTCGTCGAAGACGAACTGATAGGCAATCTGATTGGCCACGATCTGGAGCAGACCGGAGTCCACACCGGGGCTGGTGCAGGACGCGAGCTCGGCTGGGCGAGTGCGGGCGATCATCGCTGCCACACCTGGGTCGTCGGTCAGCCCCCACAGGCCCAGCCATGCGTCGACGCCGGCCGCGACTTCGGATTCATACGGGTTGCGCTGGAACGGGAAGGGCATGTGGAGGTGGCTGTCGATCAGGTCCCTGAGGGTGGGGGCCGCGATACCGTCCGGTGCCCCGACCATGATGTCCTCATGCGTTGTCGGCAACGTGATCACCTGCCGTTCGGGAATCCGATGCGCGATAACGGGCCTCGCAGACCATCTCCAGTGCTCGAGGGCCCAACGTGATCGCAGGCCGCGGTGCCCGTTCGACGTACCCGGGCAGATGGCGCAGTCGCCGCCGGCCGGCGAGGGTCGCCAGCGCCAGGGTGGCCTCCACCATGGCGAACTCGTCACCGAGGCATTTGCGGTTGCCCGCGGAGAACGGCATCAGGGCGCGGCGCTGTGCGGCGGTGGGTGTGCCCGGCAGCCAGCGGCCGGGATCGAAACGCTCGGGGTCGGGGAACGACGAGGGATCGTGGTGGAGCAGGTAGGGGCTGTACAGAACGGTGGCTCCCGCGGGCAGGCGGCATCCGGCGAGCTCCGTCTCCCGGGTGGCGACGCGGGTGAACAGCCAGCCGGGGGAGGAGTGGCGCAGCGTCTCGGTGACGACGCAGCGGGTCTGGACGAGGTGCGGCAGATCCTCGGGGCCGGGCCGTCGGCCGCCGGGGAGGACGGCGTCGAGCTCGGCGTGCAGGCGGCGCTCCGCCTCCGGATGGCGGGCCAGCAGGGAGAAGGCGTCGGCCAGGCACAGCGCCGGGGCCTCGACGCCTGTGAGCAGCAGCGTGATCAGGTGATCGTGGACCTCCCGATCGGTGATCGCCGCCGCCCCGCCGTCGCCGCGCGCGGCCGTGAGCAGCGTTCCCAGGACGTCGTCGCGGTCGGCGCCCCCGCGGCGCTGCGCGATCGCCCCGTCGATGACGGCGTGCAGGCGCGACAGCGCGTGCCGGTAGCGGCGGTTGGCGGATGTGGGGAGGCGGAACAGGGCGTCGATCGGTACGACCGTGCGGACGAACAGGCCACGGACGACCTCCGTGAGGCAGTCCCGCACCTCGGCGGTCGTCGCGTCGTCCAGCGAGTCGGAGAGCAGGACCCGGCTGATCACGCGTGTCGTGAGGCTCATCATCGCCTCGGTGACGGGAACCGTCCGGCCCGCCGGCCAGGCGTCGCACACCGCTTCGGCCTCCTCGGTGACGAGATCCGTGTATGCGGCGACGTGGGAGGGTCGGAAGCCGGGTTGCAGCAGCCTGCGCTTGTCGCGGTGCGTCGGCTGGCGGCAGGTGACCAGGCCGTCGCCCATCAGCTTGCCGAGCCTGTCGTACAGCGGGCCGCCCTTGTCGAAGGTGTGCGGATCCATGAGCACCTGGTGCGTCAGCTCCGGGTGGCACACCATCCAGGCGCGCTGGGGGCCGAGCCGTATCTCGACGAGATCTCCGTGCGCGGGCAAAGATTTCAGAAATGCCAGCGGCCGACGGTATAAGGCGATACCGTGGCCGAGGAGTGGGAATATGCCGGGAGCAGTACCTGTTCGCCAGGCTCGTTCTCGTTCGGGCACAACACGACTCATGGAAAACCTCCTGCGCAGCGCGACGCGCGAAATGTGGGGGATTGCAGGGGACTTGCTCGACACAAGTCCTGCCCAGGTTGAGCGCTGCAAGGTGTCCCGAAGGCTTTCTCCAAAGGGGCGCACAGAAGCACACAGAAGCAAAAGTTGCATTCGGCGAATGGCCGTTGATGCTTGACCTGCCTCCGCGACGGACCCAGGATCAAGAGCCATGACCCAGGGACACGGCAGCACGGTCGACGGGGTGCTGCGCCGCAGCGCCCGGCGCACCCCGGCCCGCCGCGCGGTGGAGTACGGCGAGCGCCGCTGGACGTACGAGGAACTGGACGCCGCCGTCTCCCGCGCGGCCTCCGTGCTGCTCGCGGAGGGCCTCACGCCGGGCGACCGGGTCGGTGCCTACGGCCACAACTCCGACGCCTACCTGATCGGCTTCCTGGCCTGCGCCCGTGCGGGCCTGGTCCATGTGCCGGTCAACCAGAACCTGACCGGGGCCGACCTGGACTACCTCGTCGGCCAGTCCGGCAGCAGCCTCGTCCTCGCCGACCCGGGCCTCGCCGGCCGGCTCCCGGACGGCGTACGGGTCGTGCCGCTCAGGGACGCCGAGGACTCGCTGCTGGCCCGGCTGGCGGACGCACCGCCGTACGGCGGGCCCGAACCCCGCACCGAGGACCTGGTGCAGCTGCTGTACACCTCCGGTACGACCGCCCTGCCCAAGGGCGCGATGATGACCCACCGGGCCCTCGTGCACGAGTACCTGAGCGCGATCACCGCCCTGGACCTGAGCGCCGGCGACCGCCCGGTACACGCGCTGCCGCTGTACCACTCGGCGCAGATGCATGTGTTCCTGCTGCCGTACCTCGCCGTCGGCGCGACCAACATCATCCTGGACGCTCCCGACGGGGACCGGCTGCTCGACCTGATCGAGGCGGGCCGCGTGGACAGCCTGTTCGCGCCGCCCACGGTGTGGATCGGGCTGGCGGGGCGGCCCGACTTCGCCACCCGCGACCTCGACGGCCTGCGCAAGGCCTACTACGGCGCGTCGATCATGCCCGTCCCGGTGCTGGAGCGGCTGCGGGAGCGCCTGCCGCGACTCGCCTTCTACAACTGCTTCGGACAGAGCGAGATCGGCCCGCTGGCCACGGTCCTCGGCCCCGACGAGCACGAGGGCCGACTGGACTCCTGCGGGCGGACCGTGCTGTTCGTGGACGCCCGGGTGGTGGACGACCGGGGAGAGGACGTGCCCGCCGGCACACCGGGCGAGATCGTCTACCGCTCACCGCAGTTGTGCGAGGGCTACTGGGACAAGCCCGAGGAGACCGCCGAGGCCTTCCGGGACGGCTGGTTCCACTCCGGGGATCTCGCGGTGCGCGACGCCGACGGCTACTTCACCATCGTCGACCGCGTGAAGGACGTCATCAACTCCGGTGGTGTCCTGGTCGCTTCACGTCAGGTCGAGGACGCGCTGTACACCCACGAGGCGGTTGCCGAGGCCGCCGTGATCGGTCTGCCCGACGAGCGGTGGATCGAGGCCGTCACCGCGTTCGTGGTCCGCTGCGGCGAGGTGACGGAGGAACAGCTCATCGCGCATGTGAAGGAGAAGCTGGCCCCCTTCAAGGCGCCCAAACGGG
Organism: Streptomyces sp. NPDC001393; assembly: GCF_053597455.1. NCBI lineage: Bacteria > Bacillati > Actinomycetota > Actinomycetes > Kitasatosporales > Streptomycetaceae > Streptomyces > Streptomyces sp. NPDC001393. The sequence goes on along the minus strand of NZ_JBSFIH010000024.1, from coordinate 107,169 downwards.
TGCTGTTCGTGGAGGAGTTGCCGCGCAACGCCAGCGGGAAGATCCTCAAGCGCGAACTGCGGGACCGCTTCGGCGACTAGGGTCTACCCGGTCCCACGGGCCATAGCGTTCCGGCACATCCCGCCAGGGAGCACCCGTCCGGGTCCGCCACCGTGTGCCGGACGCACCAGCACGCCGCCGGGGCGTCGAAAAGGGGTCCTGCAAAGTTCGACAAGACCGACTACCGCGAGCCCCATGCCGTCGAGTGAGGGATCAATCGCCCCAAGCGCCACCGGGCCGTAGCCACGAGGTACGACAAACCAAGCCGTCCGCTAGGGAGGCGACCGTGCTGGTCGCAGTCCTCAACGAGTGGCTGTGACCAGCTCTTTCCCAACGGGCCCTAGCCGGAGGCCTTCGGGCGCAGGTCCACGATCCGGCGGATCTTGCCGACCGAGCGCTCCAGGGACTCCGGTTCCACGATCTCCACGTCGACTGACACCCCTATCCCGTCCTTCACCGCCGCGCAGATGGACCGCGCCGCCGCGTCCCGCGCCTCCGGAGCCGCGTCCGCGCGGGCCTCGGCCCGGACGGTCAGCCGGTCCAGCCGGCCCTCCCGGGTCAGCCGGAGCTGGAAGTGGGGCGCCACGCCGGGCGTGCGGAGCACGATCTCCTCGATCTGGGTCGGGAAGAGGTTGACCCCGCGCAGGATCACCATGTCGTCACTGCGCCCGGTGATCTTCTCCATCCGCCGGAACACCCTGGCCGTGCCGGGCAGCAGCCGGGTGAGGTCCCGGGTGCGGTACCGGACGATCGGCATGGCCTCCTTGGTCAGCGAGGTGAACACCAGCTCGCCGCGCTCGCCCTCCGGCAGCACCTCACCCGTGATCGGGTCGACCACCTCCGGATAGAAGTGGTCCTCCCAGATCGTCAGCCCGTCCTTGGTCTCCACGCACTCCTGCGCCACGCCCGGACCGATCACCTCGGACAGCCCGTAGATGTCCACGGCGTCGATCGCGAACCGCTCCTCGATCTCGCGCCGCATCTGCTCGGTCCAGGGCTCGGCCCCGAAGATCCCCACGCGCAGCGAGGTTCCGCGCGGGTCCACGCCCTGCCGCTCGAACTCGTCCAGCAGCGTGAGCATGTAGGACGGGGTCACCATGATGACGGCCGGCTGAAGATCCTGGATCAGCTGCACCTGCCGGGCCGTCATGCCGCCGGAGGCCGGGACGACCGTACAGCCCAGGCGCTCGGCACCGTAGTGGGCGCCCAGACCACCGGTGAACAGCCCATAGCCGTAGGCCACATGCACGATGTCACCGGGACGCCCACCGGCCGCCCGGATCGACCGCGCCACCATGTCGGCCCACATGTCAAGGTCGTTTTCGGTATAGCCGACCACCGTGGGGCGCCCGGTGGTACCGCTGGAGGCATGCAGCCGGCGGATCCGCTCGCGCGGCACGGCGAAGAGGCCGTACGGGTAGTTCTCCCTGAGGTCCGCCTTGCTCGTGAAGGGGAAACGAGCCAGGTCGGCGAGGGACCGGCAGTCCTCGGGGCGGACACCGGCCTTGTCGAAGGACTGCCGGTAGAACGGCACGTTGTCGTAGGCGTGCCGCAGCGAGGTGCGCAACCGCTCCAGCTGCAGCTCCCGCAGCTCCTCGGGCCCGAGCCGTTCGCCCGCGTCGAGCAGGTCCGTCGCATCCGCCATCGAGTCGTCTCCCTCGCCGCACTCGCATACCGGACGACCGATCATTCGGTCGAGCCGTTCGGGGCCAGTAATTCAGGCCATGCGGCTCCAGGCAAGAGGCCTGCGAAGATTTTTCCGCGCCGGCCGCGCCGGTCGCGCCGCAGAGCGGGCGTTCCCGCGCCGACGGGACGCGCGCGGGAGTCCGATACGCGACCCGGCGCCGGGCACTATCCCTGGCTGGACGACCCGGAGTGGTTCCTGAAACGCACCCTCGCCTTCCTCGACGGGCCGGCGCGCGCGGCTCTGCCCTCGGCAGAACAGGCGGCCCGGGACGGAGCGCCCGGCTAGCGTGCCCGGCATGGACACCACAGCGCCGTACACCGTCGAGGCGAACGGCATCACCCTGGCCTGCCGGTCCTGGGGCCCGGCACAGGCCCCGCCCGTCGTGCTGCTGCACTGCCGGGGCGCGGACGGCGCGGACTGGACGCACATCGCCGAGCGGCTCGCGGCACCCCCGCGCCCGCGCCGGGTGCACGCCCCCGACCTGCGCGGCCACGGAAAGAGCGACTGGCCGGGGGACTACCGGGCCGAGGCGATGAGCGAGGACGTCCTTGCCCTGCTGGCGGCCCTCGGCCTCGGGGGCGCCGATGTCGTGGGCCATTCACTGGGCGGCATCGTCGCCTACGTGCTGGCCCAGCGTCATCCCGGAGCCGTACGACGGCTGGTGCTGGAGGACGTCTGCGCACCCGTGCCGCTCGACCCGCCCCGGCCCCCCGCCGAACGGCCCGCGGGAGAGCTGCCGTTCGACTGGGCGATGATGCGGGCCACCGACGAGCAGCGCAACGCCCCCGACCCTGTGTGGCGGGACCACATGGACCGGATCACCATGCCGACGTTGGTCATCGGGGGCGGTCCCACCAGCCCCATCCCGCAGGACCAGGTCGCGCAGCTCGCCGGCCTGATCCCGGGTGCCTCGCTGGTGACCGTGGACGCGGGGCACCTGATCCACGATCCTCGCCCCGAGGAGTTCCTCGCCGTGGTGCGGGAGTTCATCGACCGCTGAGCGGCACGGAGGGCTACGGCTGTGGCCCGAACGCCTTCAGGAACCGGTCGCGGAAGCCGTCCATCCCCCAGACCGGGGCGTTCGCGGCGGGCTTCAGGCCCTGCGTCCAGCCCCAGCCGGAGATCCGGTCCAGCACCTTGGGATCACGGGCGACGATGGTGACCGGCACGTCCTTGCTGGGGCTGTTCCCGGTGACGGTCGGCACCGGCTGGTGGTCGCCCAGGAAGACCAGGACCGTGTTGTCGTTGCCGTAGCGCCGCAGGAATTCGACGAGGCTGTTCAGCGAGTACTCGATGGAGGCGCGGTATGCGTCGCGCACGCTCTCCGGGTTCTGCCAGACCTCCTCCTGGGACTTGCCCTCGCGCCGGATCTGCTGGAAGACCGAGCCGTCGCCCAGCTTCGCCCAGTCGACCATGCGGGGCAGGGGCGCCCACGGATAGTGGCTGGAGGTGAGGATGATCTCGGCCATCAGCGGGCCCCGGCCCCGCGTGCCGAACTCCCGCCGCTGGAACGTCTGGAGGGTGAACTGGTCCGGCACCTGGGACCAGCCGAAGTCCGGGCCGCGGTAGTCGAGGTGATGGCCGTCGTAGACGTGGTCCAGGCCGAAGAACCGGCCCTCCGGCCAGGCCACCAGCACCCCCGGCACGACGCCGACGGTGCGCCACGCGCCGGTCCTGCGGAACGCGCCGGTGAGGGTGGTCCGGTCGCTGGAGGTGAGGGTGCGGAACCGCTGCTGGTTGCTGATCCACAGCCCGGACAGGAAGGTCGAGTGGGCCAGCCAGCTGCCGCCACCGGTCACCGGCGAGCGCAGCCAGCCGCTGCGGGCCCGGAATCCGGCGGCCTGGAGGGCGTCGTCGCTCTGCCTGAGGACCGCGCCGATCCGCGGGGCCATCGCCGGGTCCTCGATCGCCGAACGGCCGTAGCTCTCGACGAACGTGAACAGCACGTCCTTGCCGCGCAGGCCGGCCAGCAGCTGGTCCGAGGGGGTGTGGGCGTAGGCGTCGTGGGCGGCCTGGCGCCGGAAGAGACGGGCATCGGCGAGGGAGACGCGGACCTGCTGGGCGCGGTCGCGCAGGAGGCCGGCGTCGAGCGTCGAGGCGACGGGCACGCCGCCCGGCTCCAGACCGAACACGACACAGGTGGTCCAGGCGGTGCACAGCACCAGGACGGCACCGACGGACCGGGCGCGGTGCCGGGCCATCAGGGTGCTCAGCCGGACCGTGGAGCCCGCGGTCAGCAGGAGGACGGCGACCGCGAGGAGCAGGGCACCGGCGCCGGCGACCAGCTCGCCGGTGCGGCCGGAGGTGTCCCGCAGGTAGTCTGCCGCGTTGCCCAGCAGACCCCAGTCCAGCACCAGGTCGAACGGGCGGTACAGCACCGAATAGAAGCCGAGGTCAAGGCACTTGAGGAGGGTGAGCAGCCCGATCAGCACGCCGATGGCCGCCGCCCCGGCCCGCCTCCCCCGGGGCGGCAGCACGAGCAGCACGGCGGCGAGCAGGATGCCCTCGGCCGGCAGACGTACGAACGCGGCCGGGATGAGCCGGTCGGGCCGGTTCGGCAGCAGCAGGGCCGCGAGCAGGAGGGCGACGGCGAGCACGGCCGAGCCCACGCCCGCACACCGCGCGATGCGGGCCCGCCTGCCGGGCGGGCCGGCCAGTGCGGCCAGGCCCCGCGCGAGGCGACGTCGCCCGCCGAGCAGACCGGCCCGCGCGGCGAGGCTCCCTGCGGCACGCGTGCGTCCGCCGGGCCGGCCGGGTGCCGCGGCCGGCTGCTCCTTCCCGGCCGGCGTGGGATCCCCGGCTCCCTCCGGGCCGCGCTCCCCTTCGCCTGCGCTCCCCGGCAGGTGACTAGGCGTGTGGTGAGACACCCGGAGATCCTTCCGTGCGGGGCCCGGCGCCGGTGCGGGAGGCCGGGACCAGCACCACTCGACCGACAGTCACCCAACGTAGGTGAATGGCGGCGATCGTGCGCGCAGAGTGGTGCTACCGGGTGGTGGGGCAGGTGGTGCGACACCCCTCGCGTCACCGCCGGTCGGCCGCCACCGCCACCTCCCGTGCCCACCGGTAGTCGGCCTTGCCGCTCGGGGAACGCCGGATGGAGTCGGTGATCACCAGCTGCCGGGGGATCTTGTAGCCGGCCAGCCGGGTACGGCAGTGGTTCTGGATGTCGGCCAGCGAGGGAGGCGAGGCTCCCTCGCGCAGTTGCACCACGGCCGCCACATGGTTGCCCCAGGTGACGTCCGGGACCCCGGCGACCAGCGCGTCGTACACGTCCGGATGCGCCTTGAGCGCCTGCTCGACCTCCTCCGGGTAGACCTTCTCGCCCCCGGTGTTGATGCACTGCGAACCCCGGCCGAGCACGGTGACCACGCCGTCCTCGTCGACCGTCGCCATGTCGCCGAGCAGGACCCAGCGCTGCCCGTCCTTCTCGAAGAACGTCTCGGCGGTTTTCCGCGGGTCGTTGTAGTAGCCGAGCGGGACGTGGCCGCACTGGGCGACCCGTCCTGTCTCACCCGCGGCGACCGGCTCGTGCGTCACCGGGTCCACCACGCGGGTACGGGAGTTGACCCGCAGCCGGAAGCCGCGCTCGGGTCCCGCGTCCTCCGTCGCCGTACCGTTGAATCCGGACTCCGAGGAGCCGAAGTTGTTGAGCAGCATGGTGTTCGGGACCAGCTCCCGGAACTGCCGGCGGACCGTCTCCGACATGATCGCGCCCGACGAGGAGACGCTGAACAGGGCGGAGCAGTCCGTGCCCTTGAGCGGTCCGCTCAGCGCGTCGATCAGCGGCCGCAGCATGGCGTCGCCGACCAGCGACATGCTCGTGACCTTCTCCTTCTCGACGGTCCGCAGCACCTCCTCCGGCACGAACTTGCGGTGCAGGACGACGCGTTGGCCGAAGTTGAAGCCGATGAACGCCGTCAGCGTGGAGGTGCCGTGCATCAGCGGGGGCGTCGGGAAGAAGGTGATCCCGGAGCCCCCGGCGGCGACCCGCTCGGCCAGCTCCTCCGGCGTCTTCACCGGCTCCCCGGTCGGCGCGCCGCCGCCGAGGCCCGCGAAGAAGAGGTCCTCCTGACGCCACATCACGCCCTTGGGCATACCCGTCGTGCCGCCGGTGTAGATGATGAACTGGTCGTCGGCGGAGCGGGCCGCGAAGCCCCGATGCGGCGATCCGGACGCCTCCGCGTCGCCGAACGGCACCGCCCCGGGCACACCGGCCGACCCCGGGCCCACCCCCAGCAGATGCCGCAGCCTCGGCGCCCGCGGCAGCGCCGCCGCCACCCGGTCCGCGAACTCCGCGTCGAAGACCAGCGCGACCAGATCGGCGTCCCGGTAGAGATACACCAACTCGTCTTCGACATAGCGGTAGTTGACGTTGACCGGGACGATCCTCGCCTTCAGGCAGGCCAGCACCGTCTGCAGGTACTCGACGCCGTTGTACAGGTGAAGGCCGAGGTGCTCCCCGGGGCGTATCCCGCTGTCGATCAGGTGGTGGGCGACGCGGTTGGCGGCCGCGTCCAGCTCGGCGTAGGTCAGGCGGCGCTCCGCGCCGGTGCCGGGATGGTCGACGTACACGAGCGCCTCGCGGTCCGGGACGACGTCGACGACCGACTCGAACAGATCGGCAAGGTTGTACTCCACCGCTCCTCCTGACCCCGATCCTGCCCGCATGCGTCCGCTAGCAGGTCATCAGAGCAAAGGGCGGCGCAACTGGGAAGGGCTCGCGCCAAGAAATCTGACTGTCTGTCAGAAAACTCTGGAAGCTCCCTTGAAGTGCCTCCCCGCCTACTGCAACCTGTTCTCGTTCTCACCGAGGGGAGACAAGCCCATGGGCGGGACGGAACACCTCACCGTGCGGCGCGAGGGCGCCACACTCGTGCTCACGCTCAACAGGCCCGACGCCAGGAACGCGCTCTCGCTTGCGATGCTCGTCGGCCTGTACGACGGCTGGCTCGAGGCCGACGCGGACGACGAGATCCGCTCGATCGTGCTCACCGGGGCCGGCGGCTCCTTCTGCGCCGGAATGGACCTGAAGGCGCTGGCCGGCCACGGCATGGCCGGGGAGCACCACCGCCACCGGCTCAAGGCCGACCCCGACCTGCACTGGAAGGCGATGCTCCGCCACCATCGCCCGCGCAAACCGGTGATCGCCGCCGTCGAGGGGTACTGCGTCGCGGGCGGTACCGAGATCCTCCAGGGCACCGACATCCGGGTCGCGGGCGAGTCCGCGACCTTCGGCCTGTTCGAGGTCCGGCGCGGCCTGTTCCCGATCGGTGGTTCCACGGTCCGCCTCCAGCGGCAGATCCCGCGCACCCACGCACTGGAGATGCTGCTCACCGGCCGCGCGTACAGCGCGCGGGAGGCGGCGGACATCGGCCTGATCGGGCACGTCGTCCCCGACGGGACCGCGCTGGCCAAGGCCTTGGAGATCGCCGAACAGATCAACGCATGCGGGCCGCTGGCCGTCGAGGCCGTCAAGGCGTCGGTGTACGAGACCGCGGAGATGACCGAGGCCGACGGGCTCGCCGCCGAGCTGAAGCGGGGCTGGCCGATCTTCGACACGGCCGACGCCAAGGAGGGAGCTCGCGCCTTCGCGGAGAAACGGCCGCCTGCCTACAAGCGTGCGTAGGTGCCGCGCCGGCAGGTTCGCGCGCTGCGGGCCATGGGTGGCTGGTCGCACCCACACGGCAGAGCCGCATGTGTCACCGCCCCGCGCCCCTTCAGGGGCGCCCCACGCACCGAGCTCCGAAGGAGGCACCCCCTCGATGCCCGAAGTCCTCAAGGCTCCCCTGACCGTCGAATTCCCCTTCACCCGCTCCCTCGGCCCCGTCCAGAGCGCCTTCCTCACCGGCCTGCGTGAGCGCGTCGTTCTCGGGGTCACGGCCACCGACGGCCGCGTCCTCGTCCCACCCGTCGAGTACGACCCCGTCACCGCCGAGGAGCTCCACGACCTGGTGGAGGTCGCTCCCACGGGCACGGTCACCACCTGGGCGTGGAACCACACGCCACGCCGCGGCCAGCCCCTCAAAACCCCCTTCGCCTGGGTCCTGGTCCGGCTCGACGGCGCCGGCACCGCCCTGCTGCACGCCCTCGACGCCCCCGGCCCCGACTCCGTGCACACCGGGATGCGCGTGCGCATCCGCTGGGCCGGGGACCGCACCGGCGCCATCACCGACATCGCCTGCTTCGAACCGTACGACGGCGAACCCGTCCCACCGGGTGGCCACAGCGGCGAGTTCGCGAACCCGCTCGCCGGGATCGTCGCCCCCGCCCGCCTGGACTACACCTATTCACCCGGCCGTGCCCAGTCCGACTACCTCAACGCCCTCTCCGAACGCCGGACCGTCGGCGAGCGCTGCCCCTCCTGCCGCAAGGTCTACGTCCCCCCGAGGGGTGCGTGCCCCACATGTGGCGTGGCCACAGCGGAACAGGTCGAAGTGGGTCCCCGCGGCACGGTCACCACCTTCTGCATCGTCAACATCAAGGCGAAGAACCTCGACATCGAGGTGCCCTACGTCTACGCGCACATCGCCCTCGACGGCGCCGACCTCGCCCTGCACGCCCGGATCGGCGGCATCCCCTACGACCAGGTGCGCATGGGCCTGCGCGTGGAACCCGTGTGGGCCGAGGGCGCCCGACACCCCGACCACTTCCGGCCCACCGGCGAACCCGACGCCGACTACGACACCTACAAGGAGCTGCTGTGACCCGGGAGATCGCGGTCGTCGCCTTCGCCCAGACCGACCACCGGCGCTCCACCGAGGAGTCCTCCGAGGTCGAGATGCTCATGCCGGTCCTGCACGAGGTGCTGGCACAGACCGGCCTGAGGACCGCCGACATCGGCTTCACCTGCTCCGGCTCCAGCGACTACCTCGCCGGCCGCGCCTTCTCCTTCACCCTCGCCCTCGACGGCGTCGGCGCCTGGCCGCCGATCTCCGAGTCGCACGTCGAGATGGACGGCGCCTGGGCGCTGTACGAGGCCTGGACCAAGCTGCTCACCGGCGACGCCGACACCGCGCTCGTCTACTCCTACGGCAAGAGCTCGCCCGGCTCGGTGCGGGACGTGCTCACCCGCCAGCTCGACCCCTACTACGTCGCCCCCCTGTGGCCCGACTCCGTAGCGCTGGCCGCCCTGCAGGCGCAGGCCCTCATGGACGCCGGCCACACCGACGAACCCGCGCTCGCCGCCGTCGGTGCCCGCAGCCGCGCGGACGCGGAAGCCAACCCGCACGCCCAGCTCCGGGGGCAGGTGCCACAGGGCGACTACGTCGTACGGCCACTGCGCACCGGCGACTGCCCGCCCGTCTCCGACGGCGCCGCCGCCGTGATCCTCGCGGCGGGTGAGCGGGCCCGCCGGCTGTGCGCGCGGCCCGCCTGGATCCGCGGCGTCGACCACCGCATCGAGGCCCACGGCCTCGGCGTCCGCGACCTCACCGACTCACCCTCCACCCGGCTCGCCGCCGAGCGGGCCGGCGCCTTCGAACGGCCCGTCGACACCGCCGAGTTGCACGCGCCGTTCAGCTCGCAGGAGGTGATCCTGCGCAGGGCGCTCCGCCTCGGCGACGACGTGCGCGTCAACCCCTCCGGCGGAGCGCTGGCCGCCAACCCGGTCATGGCCGCCGGACTGGTCCGCATCGGCGAGGCCGCCGCCCGCATCCACCGCGGCGCGTCCGACCGCGCCCTCGCCCACGCCACCTCCGGCCCCTGCCTGCAGCAGAACCTGGTCGCCGTACTCGAAGGGGATCCACGATGAGCAAGGAGCCCGTGGCCGTCGTCGGCATCGGCCAGACCAAACACGTCGCCGCCCGCCGGGACGTCTCGATCGCCGGACTCGTCCGCGAGGCGGCCCGAAGGGCCCTGGACGACGCCGAGTTGACCTGGGCCGACATCGACGCCGTCGTCATCGGCAAGGCGCCCGACTTCTTCGAGGGCGTGATGATGCCCGAGCTGTACCTCGCCGACGCCCTCGGCGCGGTCGGCAAACCCATGCTGCGGGTGCACACCGCCGGCTCCGTCGGCGGCTCCACCGCGCTCGTGGCCGCGAACCTGGTCGCCGCCCGCATCCACGGCACCGTCCTCACCCTCGCCTTCGAGAAGCAGTCCGAGTCCAACGCCATGTGGGGCCTGTCCCTGCCGATCCCCTTCCAGCAGCCCCTCCTCGCCGGCGCCGGCGGCTTCTTCGCCCCCCATGTGCGTGCCTACATGCGGCGCAGCGGCGCCCCCGACACCGTCGGCTCCCTCGTGGCCTACAAGGACCGGCGCAACGCCCTGAAGAACCCCTACGCCCACCTCCACGAGCACGACATCACCCTGGAGAAGGTCCAGGCGTCGCCCATGCTGTGGGACCCCATCCGCTACTCCGAGACCTGCCCCTCCTCCGACGGCGCCTGTGCCATGGTGCTCACCGACCGCGCCGGAGCCGCCCGCGCGCCCCGCCCGCCCGCCTGGATGCTCGGCGGCGCCATGCGCAGCGAGCCCACCCTGTTCGCGGGCAAGGACTTCGTCTCCCCGCAGGCCGGCCGGGACTGCGCCGCCGACGTCTACCGGCAGGCCGCCATCGCCGACCCGCGCCGGGACATCGACGCCGTCGAGATGTACGTGCCGTTCTCCTGGTACGAGCCCATGTGGCTGGAGAACCTCGGATTCGCAGAGGAGGGCGAGGGCTGGAAGCTCACCGAGTCCGGGGTGACCGAACTCGACGGGGACCTGCCCGTCAACATGTCGGGCGGCGTGCTGTCCACCAACCCCATCGGCGCCTCCGGCATGATCCGCTTCGCCGAGGCCGCCCTCCAGGTGCGCGGCCAGGCCGGAGAACACCAGGTCGACGGCGCCCGCAGAGTGCTCGGACACGCCTACGGCGGCGGCTCGCAGTTCTTCTCCATGTGGCTCGTGGGAGCGCGGCCACCGGAGTCCTGAAAGTCCTCCCCACGTGGCCTGTCGGGCATCGTGAGCGGTCGCTAGGCTGACCCGCGGACGATGGAACCGGGAGGAGCACGGACGTGGCCGAGAGCACGATCCAGCAGCAGCCGCTCGCGGGCTGGGACAAGCCGGAGCTGGACCTCAGCAAGGCCGAGTGGCAGTCCAGCAGCCGAGGTCTGGGAGATGTCCAGATCGCCTTTGTCGAGGGCTTCATCGCGATGCGCAACAGCGGCCGTCCGGAGAGCCCATCCCTGATCTTCACTCCGGCGGAATGGGGTGCCTTCGTCTCCGGAGCCCGGGAAGGGGAGTTCGACCTCACCTGAACCGGATCCACCAGGCCTGAACCGGGGGTGTTCCGAACCGATTTCCGGACACGCGACCACCAGGACCCGGCGGGGACCGACGCCTGCGCCAGGCTGGCCCCAGCACGGGGAAGGTCGTGTTCCGAAAGGTGAGGGACGATGAGCACTGCGCCGGTCATCGCCGCGGTCGACGGCTCCGACGACAGCCTGCGCGCGCTGGAGTGGGCCTTCGACGCCGCCCGCCGCCGCGCCGCACCGCTGCGGGTGGTGCACGTACGGCAGTACGCCGCCTGGGGCCAGGCCGATGTGCTGGTCGCCGCACCGCCCCAGGCGGTGGGCGATGCGGTGCTGGACGACGTGCACACCCGGCTCGCGGGCCGCGGCGCCGAACCGGTCGTCGAGTACGTCGCCCTGGAGGGCGTACCGGGCGCCGTCCTGCCGGAACTCGGCGCCGACGCCCAGCTGTTGGTCCTCGGCTCCCGGGGCCGCGGCGGCTTCGCCAGCCTGCTGCTCGGCTCCAACGGGCTCGCCGCCGCCCGGGACGCCGAGTGCCCGGTGGTCGTCGTACCCCGGCCCGGCCGGCAGGTGCACGGCGACGGCCCGGCCGAGCCGGGACCGCGGGTGGTGGTCGGTCTGCACGCCGACAGCCCGGACGAGGCCACCCTCGCCCTCGCCTTCACCGAGGCCGCCCTGCACGGCGCACGCGTCCAGGTGATCGCCGCCTATCCCTGGCCGGTGCAGACCTGGTCCGCCCCCGGCCAGCTGGTGCCGCCCCAGATCGACCAGGCCGCCGTCGAGAACGAGACCCGTGCCCTCGCCGAGGGCTTCCTCGCCCCGCACCGCGAGCGGCACCCCGAGGTACGCGCCGACGTCGAGGCCCTGCCCGGCGACGCGGCCGGCCATCTCGTCGCCGCCTCCAAGGACGCCGAGCTGGTCGTCGTCGGCCGGCACCGGCGGCGCCTGCTCGCACCGGCCCGGATGATGGGCTCCGTCACCCAGGCCGTCCTGCTGCACGCGGCGAGCCCGGTCGCGGTGGTGCCCCCGGTACCGCGGGAGGAGTGAGAGCCGGCAGGGTGCCCAGACGTGTGGGCCGCCACCATGGCGCGGGACACCCGGACGCACCGGCAGACCGCTGATCACCATCCGGGGCACCCTCGACGTCCTGCTGCCGGTCAGCCAGGACTCCGACGTCCCTGCGCGCATGGTCCACGCGGCCGGGCGCGGCGCCCTGGCCACGCTCCTGACCAGCTGCCCTTTGAGCCGATGTGCGACTCGGCCGCGTGGGCCGGACCAGGCACGACGAACCCCACGGCCGATCGGCGGCCCCGTCACGCCACTTCCGGCGCACCCCACGTACCATGGCCGCATGTCGTTCCTCCGCCGCCGCAGCGCCACCCCTGCGGGACCCGACTTCGACGTGCTGGCCATGGACCCGGGCGACTGGCCGGGCAACCTCGGCGCGGGTCTGCTGCCCGCCCCCGACGGCACCTGCCAGGGCGTCTTCCTGCGCTACGACCTCTTCGGCGGCCGCGGCCCCGCCATGATCATCGGCAACCTCCCCGAGGGCTCCCCGGCCCGCGAGGTCGCCGAGGACGAGATCCCCTTCGAGGTGGGCCAGCTGCTGCTCGCGCTGGAGAACGACGAGGAGGTCACCGTCGTCGGCGTCGAGGACACCCCGGTCCTCCAGGGCGACAACCTCCTGATCGTGCGGCGGCTGAAACTGTCCGAGTCCCGGATCTCCTGCGTCCAGTTCGACCGCAGCGACGGCGTCCTCGTCACCATCGCCGCCTGGGACCGCCCCATCACCGACGACCTGTACGCCCTGCTGAAGCCGCTCCCGGCGGAGCTTTTCCAGCAGGGCTGAGGCCGCGCGGCCGCGCCTAGCCGGCCGAGCCTTCCAAGGTCACGTCCGCGGCGCGGACGAACCCGACCCGGTGGCCGTACTGGATCTCGTAGTACAGGTCCTTGCCCACCACGACCCGGTGCGAGTCGGTGGTGAAGGTGACCGAGTAGTAGTACTCGCCGGGCACCTCGTCACCGACCACGTACTTCTGCCCGGCCGGGATCGTGTACGGCAGCGGGACGACCGACTGGGCGGGGACCCCCGCCGGGTAGGCCTCCGTCTCCGGGTAGGCCCTGCCGTACACCGGAACGCTCGCCAGGCCGTCCTTCGGGGTGATCACCAGCCCCTTGGCGGGCACCGCCGCCGGTGCCGTGCGCGGGCTGTGGAACCAGGCCTTCTGGCCCAGGTACCAGATCGCGGTCCAGTCGCCCCAGCGGTCCGCGACCGCGTACTGCTGACCGGTGGAGACCCGGGAGGACAGGTCGTTCACGTCCTCGGTCGGGTCCTTCTTCAGCCCGATGTCCTTGATCAGCGGCGCGTTGACGTCGTGGTCGGAGTACAGCCGCACCTCGCTGGAGCCGTGCGCCGTGCAGGCCTGGCCGCTGGTGGTGCAGCCCGTGTACACCGGCTGGTTCGCGGCGTAGTCCGGCAGGATCGTCACCAGCCCGCCCCGCTTGCCGGCCGTGCGCCTGAAGGGGTGGCCCAACAGCTGGAAGTAGTGCCGCCAGTCCCAGTACGGACCCGGGTCCGTGTGCATGCCGGGGATCGTGGACGTGGTCGGCCCGGGCACGTTGTCGTGGCCCAGGATGTGCTGCCGGTCCAGCGGGATGCCGTACTTGCCGGCCAGGTACCTCACCAGCCGCGCCGAGGAGCGGTACATGGCCTCGGTGTACCAGGCGTCGGGGTTGGCGAGGAAACCTTCATGCTCGATGCCGACGGACTTGGCGTTGACGTACCAGTTGCCCGCGTGCCAGGCCACGTCCTTCGCCTTGACGTGCTGGGCGATCAGACCGTCCGTGGAGCGGATCGTGTAGTTCCACGACACATAGGTCGGGTCCTGGATCAGTTTCAGCACCCCGTCCCAGGCGCCCTCCGTGTCATGGATGACGATGTACTTGATGCCCTGTGACACCGGTCGGTCGCCGAGATCGTGGTTGCCGTAGTTGTTGTTCCCGAACTGTGCGTACGGCGCCCAGACCGCCTCGCAGGACACCGAGCGCGGACATTCGACGCCGTCCGTGGGCAGCGTGCCCAGCCCGGCCCGCCGCAACTGGGCGGTGTCGGCGGTCAGTCCCGGCTGGGCGGCGAGCGCGACCAGCTGACCGTCGTCCGTGGTGCGCTCCTCGCCGGTGTGCAGGACGTCGTACACGTCGTCGGCGTACGCCGCCGCGGTCGCCGAGTCGTCGGCGCCGGAGAAGCGCGCCACCGCGCCGTACCAGTCGGACGGGTCGGCGCTCAGCGGCTCGCCCAGCTCCTTCTGCGCGGCGGCGAGCAGGGCGGCACCCCCGGCCACGTTCGCCGCCGGGTCGGTGCGCAGCTCCTCGGCCGGCAGGCCGGTCAGCTGCGCCGCCTTCGGCAGCGTCTTCAGGCGGGCCGGGAGCGCGGACTCGGCCGGCACCGGGATGTCCGGGTGCACGGCCGCGCGGGCGGCGTCGCCGCGGGCGTCCTCCGTGCCCTCGGCGTAGTGCTCCGTGGTGGCGATCGCGGTGCGGGCGTCCGTGAGGTGCATCGGACCGTAACCGCCGGACACGCTGGGCGCGCCGGCGTGCCAGTCCCAGCGGGACTGGAGGTAGGAGACGGCCAGCAGAACGCTCTGCGGCACGTGGTACTCGGCCGCCGCGGTGGCGAACGCGTGCTGCAGCCGGCCCGCGGAGGAGTCCGTGGCGCTCTGGGCGGGGGCCGCGCCGAGCAGCGGCAGCAGCAGCGCCGCCGAGGCGAGCGGGCCGACGGCCCGCCGCAGGTGTCTGTTGCCGGGTGTGGACGCGGAATCAGTGGCGGAACCTCGCAATGCGGCCTCCTGTGACGGGCGGGCAGTGGCGGGGCGTGCGGCGCCGAGCTGGATCAGTGGTACCGGCTTGCCGACGATCCGTCAATGATGCCTTCAGGACGGCGATTTCCCATGTCACGAAGGGTTTTCGGCGAGTTTCGCGACGTCGGCCCACCGGCCTGCGCGGCGTCACTGGCGTACACCACTGGCCACAACGGGCCCCGGACACACGAAGGTCCGCGGTGCGCCGCCGCTCTGGCGTACCGCGGAGCCGTCGTCCCCGTCAGCGAGTGCCGACCGCCGCTCTGACGGCCCTGCGGGCCATCTGGCAGTCGTCGTGCAGCCGCCTGAGCAGCAGCCGCTGTTCCTCGCCGGACGGCGCAGCACCGGGGTGGGCCAGGCCCGGTGCCGCCGGGGTCACCTCGTGCATCGAACGCTGCACGGCCGTCTCGTACGTGCGGATCTCCCGCGTCAGCACCAGCATCAGGTTCACCAGGAAGGCGTCCCGGGAGGCCGGGCCCGCCGACTGGGCGATCTGGCTGATCTGCCGCCGGGAAACCGGCGCGTCCCCGAGCACCAGCCACAGCGTCGCCAGGTCGTACCCCGGCAGATACCAGCCCGCGTGCTCCCAGTCCACCAGCACTGGACCGGCCGGTGACAGCAGGATGTTCGAGAGCAGGGCATCGCCGTGGTTGAACTGGAGCATGCCGTGCCGGCCCACCTCGTGGGCGATGCCGTGCAGCAGCTTCTGCAGGTCGCCGAGGTCCCGGTCGGTGAGCAGGCCCAGCTCGTGGTACCGGGAGATCCGGGCGCCGTAGTCCAGCGGCATGTCGAAGGTGCCCGCCGGGGGTCGCCAGGCGTTCACCCGGCAGATCGCGCCCAGCGCGGCCCGGACGTCCGGCCGGGGCGGCGCCTCCACCGGATGCCGCTGCAGCGCCGCCACCCGGCCCGGCGCCCGCTCGATGACCAGGGTGCAGTTGTCCGGGTCCGCCGCGATCAGCCGGGGCACGCGGACCGGTGGCCGGTGCCGGACGAACGAGCGGTATGCGGCTATTTCGTGGCGGATCCGCTCGGCCCAGGCCGGCGAGTGGTCCAACAGACACTTGGCCACGGCCGTGCCGCGCCCCGCCGTCCCGACCAGGAGGACGGACCGTCCGCTGCGCCGCAGCACCTGCACCGGGGTGAACTCCGGACAGATCCGGTGCACCGATGCGATCGCGGTGCGCAGCTGCGCGCCCTGGGGACCGGACAGGTCGAGTCGCCCGCTCAGCGGTTGACCACCGACCTGGCCCGGCACCCGCCGGAGCCGGCCCGCGACCGGCACGGGGCCGCCCGGACGTGCCGCCGGGTCCAGGTACGGTCCGCCGCCCGCGGGGCGGGAGCGCAGCGGCCGGGGCGGGGCGGACACGGAGGACGATGCTGCGTACATGGGAGATACAGATCCCTTCGTGTGCCTGCGGTGCCTGCCTGTGGTGCGTGCTCGGGGCACATGCGCGAAGCCGGCGCACGGGGGAGCCCGTACTCCGTTCGCATGCACTGCGAGCGTGCGCCTGCCCGGCCCGGTCGCCCGGGTGCACCCTGGGGAATGCACCCGCGAGGCTCCACAAGAGGCGAGCGGCGACCGGGTCGGGGTGGCGCGTTCCTACTCGACACCCGATGCCCAGTGGCACACCATCTGGCGGACCCTGGCGAACCCTGGCGAATAGTCGCCCGGCAACCTCCACCGGGCTACTGTCAACTCAGCCGAGAACCTGGGGGCTTGACGTGAGCGGACAACCCAACACCCGCCTGGCGGACCTGTTCGGCCTGGCCGGCTGGTCCAAGGGCGAACTCGCGAGGCTGGTCAACAAGCAGGCGGCGGCCATGGGCCACCCCCAGCTGTCGACCGACACCTCCCGGGTCCGTCGGTGGATCGACACGGGAGAGATCCCGCGCGATCCGGTACCGCGGGTGCTGGCGGCCCTGTTCACCGAGCGTCTCGGCCGTGTCGTGACCATCGAGGACCTCGGTCTGGTACGGCACGGGCGAACGGGGAAACGGCAGGGCGACGGGATCGAGGAACATCCCGACGGCGTGCCGTGGGCGCCCGAACGTACCGCCGCGGTCCTCACCGAATTCACGGGAATGGACCTCATGCTCAACCGACGCGGCTTGGTGGGCGCGGGTGCCGCGCTCGCCGCGGGATCCGCACTCAGCAGCGCCATGTACGACTGGCTGCACACCGACCCGGCCCTGAAGGCCGACGCCCCCGTCCTCGACGACCCCCTGCACGCCGACCCCGCTGGGTTCGACCGCTATGAAGCCGCCCCCATCGGGTCGCAGGAGATCGAGGAACTGGAGCGCTCGGTCGAGGTGTTCCGCGCCTGGGACGCGGCCCGTGGCGGCGGGCTTCAGCGCAAGGCGGTCGTGGGCCAGCTCAACGAGGTGGGCGGCATGCTCGCCTACCACCATCCACCCCATCTCCAGCGGCGCCTGTGGGGCGTCGCCGCCAACCTCGCCGTGCTCGCGGGCTGGATGTCGCACGACGTCGGCCTGGAGCCCACGGCGCAGAAGTACTTCGTCATCGCCGCCCACGCCGCCCGCGAGGGCGGAGACCGGCCGCGCGCCGGTGAGGCCCTGTCCCGGGCGGCCCGGCAGATGGTGCATCTCGGCCGGCCCGACGACGCCCTGGACCTGATGAAGCTCGCCCAGGACGGCGCCGGCGACCGCCTGCAGCCGCGTACGAAGGCGATGTTCCACACCATCGAGGCCTGGGCGCAGGCGTCGATGGGCAAGGGCCAGGCGATGCGCCGTACGCTCGGGCAGGCGGAGGACATGTTCGTCGCCGACCGGGGCGACGGGGAACCGCTGGACTGGATGCAGACGTTCAAGGACGAGGACCTGTACGGCATGCAGGCGCTCGCCTACCGCACGCTGGCGGAGTTCGACCCCAGCGCGGCCCCCCACGCCCAGCACTACGCGGAGAAGGCGCTCTCGCTGCGGGTCGACGGGCGTGAGCGGTCGAAGATCTTCGACCATCTGTCCATGGCCTCGGCCTGCTTCATCGCCGACGACCCCGAACAGGCCGATCGCTACGCACGCCTCGCCCTGATGTCGATGGGCTCGAACTCCTCCCGTCGCACCTGGGACCGGCTGCGGCAGATGTACCGGCTGACAGCGGAGTACGCCGGCTATCCGAAGATCCACGAACTGCGGGAGCAGATCCGGCTCGCCCTGCCCAAGCCGAGGACCAAGGGCGCGGGCAGCGCACAGGCGTGAGCGCACAGGCACCGGGCCTGTGCGCCGGATTCCATCAATCCGAATTCCATCAATCCCGATTCCATCAACAAGGTCACGTGCGTCGGCTCATGCGGTGACCCTGGCGACGAGCACACAGGCGTCGTCCTCGCGTCCGTCTCCGCCGAACTCCTCGACCACCGTCCGCAGACAGTGCTGCGCGCTGTGCGCCGCGCCGAACCGTGGGGCGAGGTCGAGCAGGCGGTCCACGGCCGCGCCCGAGGCGTGCCCCGGTACCAGCCCGTCGGTGTGCAACAGCAGGACGTCACCCGCCCGGAGGGTGTCGACGGCCTGCCCGTAGACGGCGCCCGAGGTGGCGCCGAGCAGGACGCCGTCCGGTGCGTTCAGCACGCGCCCCGTCCCGTCGCGGTACAGCAGCGGGGCGGGGTGTCCTGCCTGCGCCCAGACCAGGGTGTGGGTCCGGGGCTGATAGCGGCAGCAGACGGCGCTGCCGAGGGCGGGCTGCACCGTGGCGTCGAGTAACCGGTTGAGCATGCCGAGCAGTTCACCGGGCGGGCTGCCGGCCAGCGCCATACCGCGTACGGCACCGAGCAGCATCGCCATCCCGGAGGTGACCGCCACCCCGTGCCCGGTGAGGTCGCCGACACTGAGCAGGGTGTCGCCGTCGGACAGTTCCAGCGCGTCGTACCAGTCTCCCCCGAGCGGTGTGCTCGTCGCCGCGGGGAGGCGGCGGGCGGCGAGGTCGAGGGTGCGTGGTCCCTGGTGCGGGAGCCGCAGGGAGCCGCGCCATGGCGGTAGCACGGCTTCCTGCAGCTCGGCCGCGATCCGGTGCTCGGTCTGCTCCTGCCGGCGGTGACGCTGCAGCGAGTCACGGGTCTCGCGCTCCGTCCGCCGGCAGCGGCGCAGTTCGCTGACGTCGCGCAGCACGGCCCACATCGAGGCCGTGCCGCCGTCGGCGCCGAGCACGGGTTCGCCCATCATGTGCACCGCCCGCACGACGCCCTCCGGTCGTACGATGCGGAACTCGCCGTCGATGGGTTTGCCGTCGACCAGGCAGTCCGTCACCATCGCGGTCAGTTTCGGCCGGTCCTCCTCCAGGACCAGCGAGGGCAGCTCGTCCAGTGTGAGGGCGGGGGCGTCCGGGTCCAGGCCGAGGATCTGGTACAGCTCCCCGGACCAGGTCGCCTCGTCCGTCAGCAGGTTCCACTCCGCGCTGCCGACGCGGCTGAGCAGCGAGCCGCCCGGGGCGGCGGCGGGCGCGGGCCGGACGGTGGGCGCCTCGACCGGCGCCGCGGGCTCGGCGGCCGGGCCGTCGCGGAGCTGGGCCAAATGGGCGTCCAGGTCCTCGAGTTGGTGCAGTGCGAGATCGTACAGGGCGCGCTGCCAGCGTTCCTCGGGGTCGGCCGCGTCGTTCCGGGTGTCCCGCCGTACGGCGTCCACGTCGCCCTTGAGCCGCCGCGTCTGCGTCAACAACGCCTCGACCGAGCCGCGTCCGGGTGGCTGGGCGGCTGGAAGGTCCGCGGAGACCGGTGACGGCATGACGCACTCCGTTGGGGGACGAGAAGGCCGGGACGACGGGGGGACCGTTACGACTCTCGCACAGCCCGCGACGCCCCGTAAGGGATTTGGCAACACACGATACGGTGGTGCTTCAGGCATATGCCAGAGTCTTCCCGGAGCGATCCCGGCGCACGAATGACGTACGCGCCGGGCGGGCCAAGTCTTAGGTCCGCTACGCGAGTTGTCCCTGCCCGGGGCACTTTTCCCGCACGCTCACACGTGTGTTCGTCGCTCCTGTGTTCAGGCGTACGGGAAGCGTCTTGTACCCGTCGAACTCTGACCGGATTTCGCGGCATGCGAGGCGCCCTCGAGGACTCCATTAAGGCATGGATGCCATCACTGTCGAACAGCCCGCCCAGGCCCGGCTCATCACCGCCGAGGACCAGGAGATCCCCGTGTCGGCCACGCTGCGCTACACGACGGACGACCCGCTGGCCGTCTTCGTGGACTTCCCGGCCGAGGCCGCCCTGGACGGCGAGGGGGTCACCTGGATCTTCGCGCGCTCCCTGCTCGACCAGGGGCTGCGGGCCCCGGCCGGCCACGGGGACGTGCAGATCTGGCCCTACGGCCGCACCCGGACGGTCCTGGAGTTCCACTCGCCCCACGGCCTGGCCCTTCTGCAGTTCCCCGCGTCGGCCCTGCGCCGCTTCCTGCTGCGCACGTACGGGGTGGTGGCGGCCGGACAGGAGGACCTGGCCCACGTGGTGGAGCGAGGGTTGGGCGCCCTCTTCGGCGGGGTGTGAGGCGAGCCCCCGGGGGACTTTGACTTATGTTCATCTCCGCCTCACCGCTCCGGTATGGACCCTGACGATCGCCGCGGGCACCCTGGCGCGCGGCGTGCCGCAGGGGCACCAGAAGGTGACGAGGACGGGGCGAATGACACCGATCAGCCGAAGAGGCTTCGTGGGGCTCGGCGCATCCGTGGCGGCGGGCGCGGCGCTGGGCGCCGGCTCGCGCACCGCAGCCGCCGCGGCGACCGCCGCGACCGGCACCATCCAGGACGTCAGGCACGTGGTGATCCTCATGCAGGAGAACCGCAGCTTCGACCACTACTTCGGCCGCCTGAAGGGCGTGCGCGGCTTCGACGACCGCAGCGGCATCACCCTCGGCGGCGGCTACCCGGTCTTCAACCAGCCGAACGGGACGGGCCGCCAGTACCCGTGGAAGCTCAGCGCCACCCCGTCCGCCGGCGGCA
Source organism: Streptomyces sp. NPDC001393 (assembly GCF_053597455.1). NCBI lineage: Bacteria > Bacillati > Actinomycetota > Actinomycetes > Kitasatosporales > Streptomycetaceae > Streptomyces > Streptomyces sp. NPDC001393. The sequence continues at coordinate 86,403 of NZ_JBSFIH010000024.1, read as the reverse complement.
AGGACGGCGAGACCCTGGCCCAGTGCAACGGCGACCTGCCCCATTCGTGGTCCTCGCAGCACGCCGCCTGGAACAAGGGCCGCATGGACAACTGGGTCGCGGGCGTGGGCAACGTCCGCTCGCTCGGTTACCTGGACCGCTCCGACATCCCGTTCCACTACGCGCTCGCGGACAACTACACCATCTGCGACGCCTACTTCTGCTCCACGCTCAGCGCGACCGGCCCCAACCGCACCTACCTGTGGAGCGGCAAGGTCGACTCCGCCAGCTACGACGGCGGCGACGAGTCCGGCCTGACCTGGCAGAACTACGCCGAGGCGCTGCAGGCCGCCGGGGTGACCTGGAAGGTCTACCAGAACGCGGCCGACAACTACGGCGACAACGGCTGCGCCTACTTCAAGAACTTCGCGAACGCGGGGCCGGGCGACCCCTTGTACGACCGCGGCATGTCCTCGGTGCCCCAGGTGACCGGCTCCACCCCCGACGACATCGCCGCCGCCATCAAGGCCGACGTGCTCGCGGGCACCCTCCCGCAGGTCTCCTGGATCGTCCCCAACCAGGCCTTCTCCGAGCACCCCTACGCCCCGCCCGGCGACGGCGCCCACTTCGTCAGCCTCGTCTACCAGGCCCTCGCCGCCGACCCGGACGTGTTCGACTCGACCGTCCTGTTCCTCAACTACGACGAGAACGACGGCTGCTTCGACCACGTGCCCCCGCCGGCACCGCCCGCCGGAACGGCCGGGGAGTTCCTGAACGGGGTGCCGTACGGCTTCGGGTTCCGCGTCCCCATGATCGTCGTCTCGCCCTGGACACGCGGCGGCTGGGTCTCCTCGGAGGTCTTCGAGCACACCTCCGTGCTGCGCTTCCTGGAGACCTGGACGGCGGCGCTCGGCAAGCCCGCCAAGTGCCCCAACATCAGCGACTGGCGGCGCAAGGTCAGCGGCGACCTCACCGGTGTCTTCGACTTCGCCACCCCGGTTTTCGGCGCGGTCTCCCTGCCCGCCACCAGCGTGATCGGCATCGGCACCTGCGGCCCGCTGCCCAACCCGGTGCCGACCGACAACGCCCTGCCCGCCCAGGAGCCCGGCACCCGCCCGGCCCGCGCCCTGCCGTACCAGCCGGGCGGCTACCTGGACCACCTGGAGTTCCGCGCGGCCGGCCAGATCCTCGCCTGGTTCACCATGACCAACCAGGGCGGCCCGGCCTCCCGCGCGGCCCACTTCTCCCTCCACCCCAACGCCTACCGCGACACCACCCCGTGGCAGTACACGGTCGACGCGGGCGGCACCGCCTCCGACTCCTTCAACATCGGCACCGGCTACGGCGGCGGCAGGTACGACTTCACCATGGTCGGCCCCAACCGCTTCCTGCGCCGCTTCCAGGGCGACGCGACCAAGGCCGGCAAGGCGGCGGAGGTGAGCACCCGTTACGCGGTCGAGCCGGGCACGGGCAAGCTGGCGATCTACTTCAAGATGACCAACTCGGGTGCGTCCTCGGTGAAGTTCACCATCACGTCCAACCACTACCGCGGCGACGGCCCCTGGACGTACACCGTCGCCGCCGGCGCCTCGAGCGAGGACTACTTCAACGCCGTCGCGTACCAGAACGGCTGGTACGACTTCACGGTGACCGTCGACTCCGACGCGACCTGGTCGCGCCGGTTCACCGGGCACCTGGAGACGGGCGCCGCGAGCGTCAGCGGCTGACCTTGGCGTACGTGTCGTACAGGTCCGGGCGCGGGGCAAGGCCGACGGTCTCCCGCCTGCCGGTCTCCAGTGCCCGGACCCCCGCCTCGGCGACGGCGGAGGCCGCGTAGCCGTCCCAGGCGCTCGGACCGGTGACCTCCCCGCGCCGGGTGGCATCCACCCAGGCCTGCACCTCGCGGTCGTAGGCGTCGGAGAACCGGACGAGGTAGTCCTGCGCCACCTCCTCGCGGGCGCTGCCCGCCGTGGTGACCACCATGGTGTGCTCGTCGCCGATCCGCGCGCTGCCCCGCTCGCACACGGCCTCGCAGCGCACCTGGTAGCCGAAGCCGCAGTTGACGAAGACCTCCACGTCGACCAGCGCGCCCCCCGCCGTCTCGAACAGCACGAACTGCGGATCCAGCAGCCCCTCGGGGGCTCCCGTGGACGGCGTGGGACGCAGCACGGTCACCGCCGTCAGCTCCTGACCGAGCAGCCAGCGGGCCGCGTCGATCTCGTGCGAGACGGAGCTGTTGATCAGCATGGCGCTGGTGAAGCCGCCGGGCGAGGAGACGTTGCGGTGGGTGCAGTGCAGCATCAGGGGCCGGCCCAGGCCGCCGCCGTCCAGCAGCGCCTTGAGCCGGCGGTACTCGGCGTCGTACCGGCGCATGAAGCCGATCTGCGCCAGCCGGCGGCCCAGCCGTGCCTCGGCCTCCACCACTCGCAGCGCACCCGTGGAGTCGGGCACCATGGGCTTCTCGCACAGCACCGGCAGCCCGCGGGCGAAGGCGGCGAGCAGCGCCTCCTCGTGGGCGGGGCCGGGGGAGGCGATCAGTGCGGCCGCCACGCCGGGGGCGTCGAGCGCGGCCACGGGGTCCGCGTGCACGGTCACCGCGTCGAGGCCGGCCGCGGCTTCCCCGGCCCGCTCGACATCGGGGTCGGCCACCGCCGCGACCCTGGCTCCGCTGACCACTTGGTCCAGGCGTCGTATGTGGTCGGCCCCCATGTGTCCGGCACCCAGTACCGCCACTCCCAGCAGGTCACCCATGTGTGCGCTCCCTCACGCCGACGATCACGCCGTAGCGTACGCCGGGCAGGGAGCGCCGCCGGGGGAGCCGCCCAGGGGCGGCTCAGTACCTCAGTACCGGAGTACGCCCGCGATCCCGTTGGCGTCGCCCAGCGTGCCGTCGGGCACGAAGCGGACCTCGGCGCCGGTCTCCAGGCACTGCTCGACGATCTCGTCCACGATGTCCTCGCGGGCGTCCAGGTCGCCGGCTTCGGCCGGCACCAGATGCCCGCCGAGGTCGTTGACGGTCGCCCGGAAGTTCTCCTCCACGGCGAGCAGCCGGACCCGGCCGTCGCGGGCGCTCTGCCACAGCTCGTCCAGACCGGCCGCGTAGGTCTTGTGGCCGCGCGCCGAGGTCAGCTCCCGGATCACGGACGCGGTGTCCTTGCGGGCCTCGTCCTCCAGCACCGGCCGCAGCGCCTGCCACACGGCCTCGGGACCGGCGTGGGCAAGGCCGCCGTGCGGGACCAGGGTGGCCTCCTTGGCCGCGATGCCGACCTCCTCCAGCAGGGACAGCGCTGCCTGCTCGCCGGTGATGTACAGCGGCCGGGGCTGGGCGCGCAGGAGCGCGGCCATGACGGTGTCCGCCTCGCGCAGGAAATGGCGCGTGCCCTCGTCGCGGAAGGCGCTCGGCTGGTCGCCGATCTGCATCTGACGCTCCGCGTCGAAGTTCTCCGGCCGGCGCTCCAGCGGGAAACCGCCGGACTCCTCCGCCACGACACGGCCCTCGCCGCCGCTCCACAGGGTGACGCGGTCCGCGGAGACCGACAGTGCCCAGAAGGGCCGTTCGGAGGCGTGCGCGGCGACCAGGTTGCGGGTGAGGAAGGTGTCCGAGAGCACCACCCGCTCGGGGACGGTGCGGGCCAGGGACCAGACCTGGTGCTCGCCCGGAGCGGCGAAGATCACCAGGCCGTCCTCGGCATGTGCCAGGTCCACCTCCGCCAGCGCCCGGTCGAGCTGGGCCACGACGTCGTTGCGCCGTTCACGGGTGACGGCGGGGTCGGACTCCAGGCGTTTGCGTGCCTCGGTGACGACGTTGCGCAGCCGGACGGGATCCTGCTCGTTGTCCGGTTCCCGGCGGTGCGTCGGGGTCAGCACGGACACTGCGGGGTAAGGGCGCGGGCGCCGCAGTTCGGCCAGCGTTGCGGGACTCAGTGCGTGCTCCATGACAGCACGATAGGGCGGATTCACGCGTACGGCATTCGGGGTGTTCCGGGCCCGGTCACCGCAGCGAATTCCCCCGTGGGAACCGGTGACGGGGCGCCCCGCGGAGGGATAGCGTACCGGCCAGTAACCGGATCGCAGCACCCCGCAGGAGGCCTGACATGCCGCAGCTCGAAGTCGACGGAGCGGCCCTCACGTACGACGACGAGGGCCCCCGTGACGCGCCGGAGGTGCCCCTGGTGTTCGTCCACGGCTGGACCGCGAACCGGCACCGCTGGGACCACCAGATCGCGCACTTCGCGACAAGACGCCGGGTGATCCGGCTGGACCTGCGCGGGCACGGGGAGAGCACCGGGGCCGGGGTGGGCACGATCGCCGAGCTGGCGCGGGACGTCCTGGCCCTCCTCGACCACCTTCAGGTCGAACGGTTCGTGCTGGTCGGCCACTCGATGGGCGGGATGATCGCGCAGACCATCGCCCTGACCCACCCCGAGCGGGTGGAGCGGATGGCGCTGGTGGGCTCCATCGGCCGGATGACGTACAGCCGTGGCCGGGGCCTGCTGATGGCCGTCTCCACGCTGGTGCCGTACCGGCTGTTCATCGCCGCCAACATCCAGCGCGCCTTCGCGCCCGGCTATCCGCGCGAGGAGATCCGCGCGCACATCCGTGCCTCCGCCGCGACCCCGCGCGAGGTCGTGATGACGCTGTACGGCGCGATGCGCGCCTTCGACGTCCTCGACCGGGCCGGGGAGATCCGCACGCCCACGCTGATGGTGCACGGCTACCACGACCTCCAGCTGCCGGTGCGGCAGATGCTGCGGATGGCCAAGGCCTACCCGGACGCGGTCGTCCGCATCCTCGACGCGGGCCATGAAGTGCCGCTGGAGAAGCCGGCCGAGCTGACCGAGGCGCTCGCATCGTTTCTGGCCGTGAAGGGGTGACTTTCTGGCCGCGAAGCAGTCGCGCGCGAGTGCGCTTGGTGAAGTTTTTGCCCTTGGCCGGTTCCCTGCGCTGTCGGCCCACAGTCCCCGCGATCCGGGGATTTAACGAAGGCAAAACCCGGCCGAAACAATGGGGGAGTGTGGGTCATTCGTGTGACGCCCGCGTTGACCGCGTCGAACACCTGACGGAGGCTCGTCATATAGGTGCTCGATACAACTGGTTTGCTCTCGACGCGAGCCGGAGGCAGGAGGCAGCGCATGTGCGGCATCACCGGATGGGTCTCCTTCGACCGTGACCTGACCGCCGAGGCCACGACATTGCATGCGATGACCGAGACGATGGCCTGCCGCGGCCCGGACGACCGCGGCGTCTGGGCCGAGGGCCCGGCCGCCCTGGGCCATCGCCGGCTCGCGATCATCGACCTCCCCGGCGGCCGTCAGCCGATGTCCGTGGCGACCCCGGAGGGAACCGTCGCCATGGTGTACTCCGGGGAGGCGTACAACTTCACCGAACTGCGCCGGGAACTGACGGACCGCGGCCACCGGTTCACCACCGACTCCGACACCGAGGTCGTCCTGCACGGCTACCTCGAATGGGGCGACGCGGTCGCCGAACGGCTCAACGGCATGTACGCGTTCGCGGTCTGGGACGGCCGCCACGACAAGCTCGTGATGATCCGCGACCGCATGGGCATCAAGCCGTTCTACTACCACCCCACCTCCGACGGCGTCCTGTTCGGCTCCGAGCCCAAGGCGATCCTCGCCAACCCGCTGGTCCGCCCCCGGGTGACGCTGGACGGCCTGCGGGAACTGTTCGTCCTGATCAAGACGCCCGGACACGCGATCTGGGACGGCATGCGCGAGGTGGAACCCGGCACGGTCGTCACCGTCGACCGCTCCGGCCTGTCCACCCGCGTCTACTGGCGCCTCGAGACCCGTCCGCACACCGACGACCGCGACACCACCATCGCGACCGTGCGCTCGCTGCTCGACGACATCGTGCGCCGCCAGCTGGTCGCGGACGTCCCGCGCTGCACCCTGCTCTCCGGCGGCCTCGACTCCTCCGCGATGACCGCGATCGCCGCCCGGCAACTCGGCGAGCAGGGCGAGAAGGTGCGCAGCTTCTCCGTCGACTTCGTCGGCCAGACCGACAACTTCGTCGCCGACGAACTGCGCGGTACCCCCGACACGCCGTTCGTGCACGACGTGGCCGAACTCGCGCGCACGGACCACCAGGACATCGTGCTCGACGCGCAGTCCCTCGCCGACCCTGCCGTGCGCGAGCAGGTGATCCGTGCCCGCGATCTGCCGGCCGGCTTCGGCGACATGGACACCTCGCTGCTGCTGCTCTTCCGCGCCATCCGCGAGAAGTCCACGGTGGCCCTGTCCGGGGAGTCCGCCGACGAGGTCTTCGGCGGCTATCTGCAGTTCTTCGACGAGGAGGCCCGCCGCGCCGACACCTTCCCCTGGCTGGCCAGTTTCCAGCGCCACTTCGGCGAGGACGCCGACGTACTGCGCGCCGACTTCACCAAGTCCCTGGACCTGGAGAGTTACGTCGCCGACGGCTACCGCACGGCCGTCGCCGGCATCCAACGGCTCGACGGCGAGAGCGACTTCGAGTACCGCATGCGGCGGATGAGCCATCTGCACCTGACCCGCTTCGTGCGCGCCCTGCTCGACCGCAAGGACCGGATGAGCATGGCTGTGGGCCTGGAGGTCCGGGTGCCGTTCTGCGACCACCGGCTCGTCGAGTACGTATACAACGCCCCGTGGGCGCTGAAGTCCTTCGACGGCCGGGAGAAGAGCCTGCTGCGCGAGGCGGCGGCGGACGTCCTGCCGCGGTCGGTCTACGAGCGGGTCAAGAGCCCGTACCCGTCCACGCAGGACCCGCGGTACGCCCGCGCGCTCCAGGAGCAGGCCAAGGAGCTGCTCTCCCGGCCCTCGCACCAGGTCTTCGACCTGGTCGACCGCGACCGGCTGCGCCAGGCCGCCGAGCGCGAGGCACCGGTCAGCACCCAGGCGGCCCGACGAGGCCTGGAACGCGCCCTGGACCTCGCCCGGTGGCTGGAGATCTACGCACCCGAGCTGACCACCGCCTGAGGCGCCCGGCCACGCGGGCCCGAGGGGATCCTGGCTGAGGTGGCTGGCCGTGGCGGCTTGAGGGGGTCCTGGGGTGGCTGGCCGTGGTGGCCCGGTGTGGTCGTCGGCTGAGGTGGATGGTGGCGTGTCTGAGGTGATCCCGGCTGAGGCGGAATGTCGCCTCGGGCCCAGAGGATCGCGGCTGGGGTGGATGGGCACCCGCCCGAGGCGGGCCCGGCCGGCGCGGGCGGCTGGGTCGAGGTCATTTCGGCCGACGGCGGTGGCCGTGCCCAGGGTGATGCTCAGCCGAGGCCGATGGCCCGGTCCGCGGCCGCCCGTGTGCGCTGCCCCACGTCGTCACCGGCTCTCACACCAGGACGTGCTGTCCGGTGCCGAGCTGCGCCGCGGTGAAGGAGCAGCCCCACCGGTCGGCCGCGGCGTCCATGGTCACGGTGTCCACCCGGCGGGCCTCGGGGTCCGCCGGGTCGCCGACGGTACGGACGTCGGCGTAGGCGCTCCGGCCGGCCGCGAGCCGGTAGCCGCCGGTGGCGCCCTCCGGCATCGGCAGCGCAGCGCCGTCGAGGTCGCCGAAGGTCACCGTGGGCGCCCGGTCGACGACGCACGCCCGGGCGCCGCGGTTGGTGACGCCGACCCGCAGCACGGTCTCGGCGCCGGGCACGGCCTTCGCCCCGACCGTCAGCGACTTCTCGGCGCGGCGGACGGGCCGGGCGTGGGTCCGCCGTGGCGGCCCGGCCCTGCGGCGCGCTCAGCAGCAGGGCCGCCGTGGCGGCCGAGGCGGCGGGTGCGGCGACGGCGGCGCGGATGCGCATGGCGATGCCCCCTGCGTTGTGCCGGAGGCGGGGGCTTTCACCCGCCGGCACACCCCTGTCACCCGTTGGTGGCGTTCGTGGTGGCGCTCCAGTCGTTGCCGTCCGCCGGGCAGGAGCTGCCGCTGGGCGGCAGGGAGCCGTAGAGCAGGAAGTCGTCGATCTTCTGGTGCACGCACGTGGAGGAGGAGTAGCCGGTGTGGCCGTCGCCCTTGTTGTCGAGTACCACCGCCGACGGGCCCAGCCGCTCGGCCGTCTCCACCGTCCACCGGTACGGCGTCGCCGGGTCCCCGCGCGTGCCCACGAGCAGCATCCTCGCCGAGTCGACGTTCTTCACCCGCTCGCGTATGAAGTCGGTGCCCTTGGGGCGGCCGTAGCACATGAGCAGCTCGGTGAGCCGGTAGCGGCCGAAGACCGGCGAGGCCTGCTCGTACTCGGCCCGCAGGTTCTTCAGGTCCTTGGTGATCTGCGCGGCGCCGGGCCGGTCGGGGTCGTCGGCGCAGTTGATCGCCATCAGCGCGGCCTCGAGGTTGTCCGCCGGCACGTCCTGCGGGTCGACCAGACCGCCGTTGCCGTGGCCGCCGGGCGGCAGACCGGAGCCGCTGGTGGCGAAGTTCAGCACGCCCCGGGTGTCGCCGTCCTGGACCAGCGAGGCCAGGGCGCGCTCCAGGGAGGGCCACAGCTGCTTGCTGTAGAGGGCCTGACCGATGGCGCCGACCAGTTTCTGCCCGGAGAAGGAGCCGCCGAAGTCCGTCGGGGCCGGGTTCGCGTCGAGCGAGTGCACCAGCCGCACCACCTGGTCGCCGGCCGCACGCCGGTCCTGGCCGAACGGACAGGCGACGTCCGTCGTACACCAGTCCAGGAAATCGTCCAGCGCGGTCTGCTGCCCCTCTGCGGCGGCCACCCCCTGCTCGGACAGCGGCTCGGTCAGGGTGTCCACGCCGTCGAGGGCGACCCGGCCGACCGTGTGCGGGAACAGCGCCGCGTACACCGCACCGAGCCGCGTTCCATAGGAGAAACCGAGGTAGTTGAGCTTCTTGTCGCCGAGGGCCTGGCGGATGACGTCCAGGTCGCGGGAGGCGTTCACGGTGCCGATGTGGGGCAGTACCGGGCCGGAGTGCCGGGCGCACTGACCGGCGGCCCTGCGCAACTTCGCGAGCAGCGCCTGCGGATGGTCGAGGCCGGTCTCGTCCTCCATCGCGGACGAGGCGTCGTCGCTGCCCTCGCCGCAGCTGACGGGGGAGGAGCGGCCGACGCCGCGCGGGTCGAAGGTGACCACGTCGTAGCCATTGGTCAGGTCCATGAACTCCTTGCCGCCGGTGGCGAGTCCGGGAATGCCGGCACCGCCGGGGCCGCCGAAGTTCAGCAGCACCGAGCCCTGCTTCTGCCCGGTGGCCCGGTAGCGGGCGAGGGCGACGTCGAGCGTGCCGGCGCGGGGCCGGGCGTAGTCGAGCGGGACGGTGACCTTCCCGCACTGGAGGTCCTTCGGCATGTCCGGGTCCTTGCAGGCCGCCCAGGTCACCTTCTGCCGGTAGAAGCGGGACAGGTCGGGCTGCGGCCGGTCGGCCGCGGGCAGCCCGGCGCCGAGCAGCGCCAGGGCGAGGACTCCGGTACCCGCACAGTGCCGCACGCCGGGCCGTGTGGACAGCTTGGCCAGCATCGTCGCCTCCCGGGACGCCTGTCGCGAACCGGGGACGGCGCCCTCGGATCACCATAAGCGGGCCCCGGACGGCCCGCCCGTCGGCGGGCGGGGCGGCGCCCGGTGCCGTATCCTGCGCGCCCTCCATGCCCGTTATCGATCATTGAGCGTCTTTACATGAGGTTCGATAACAGTGTCACTCGACGGGGTGAAAGACCGATAAGCCATAACTCGGAAGGTTCGCCTGCGTTTTCTGGGGTGCGGGTGAGTGCCCGCGACGAAGTCTGGAAGGCAGGGAACCTATGAGACGGGCTACCCGTAACGGTGTGATCGCCGTCGTCGCCGCCTCCGGTGCGATGGCCGTGGCGCTGCCGGTGTCCGCCGCCTTCGCGGCCGGTGGCGCCGCAGCCGACGGCTCCGCGGCCGGTTCGCCCGGGCTGGTCTCCGGCAACGACATCCAGCTCCCGGTGCACGTGCCGGTGAACGTGTGCGGCAACACCGTGGACGTGGTGGGGCTGCTCAATCCGGCCGCGGGCAACGCCTGCGCGAACCGCGACGCCGGCAAGGCCGGTTCGTCGCCGTCCGCCGGGGCCGCCGCGCACGGCAGCACGCAGGACTCGCCCGGCGTGCTCTCCGGCAACGACGTCCAGCTCCCCGTCGACCTGCCGGTGAACGTCAGCGGCAACAGCGTCGACGTGGTCGGGGTGGGCAACCCGGCCCACGACAACCGGTCGGTCAACGGCCCCGGCGAACAGCCCCGCACCCCTCGCCACCCGCACGGCCCGGCCCCGAGGCACACGGCGCCCGTGCAGCACCAGCCCCGAACGCCACGCCCGACGACCTCCGCGCTGGCCCACACCGGCACGGACGTCACGGCTCCCGCCGTCGCCGGCAGCGCCGCGCTCCTCCTCACGGGCACGGTCCTGTACCGCCGTTTCCGCACCGGCCGCACCGGCTGACCCTCCCCTTCACGGGCCCCACCGGTCGCCGGCCCGGTGGGGTCCCGTTCGCGTGCGACGTGGCGCGGTCGCGGGCTCCCTACGCCGCCTTCGCCCCGCTCCCGCTGCAGGTGTTCCTCGTCGCTCTGGCCGTCCTCGATCCCCTGGTCGCCGTGCTGGCGCTGCGGTTGCGGCCCGTGGGTATCCGGCTGGCGGGTGTCGTGATGCTGCTGGACGTCCTCGCCAACTGGTACGTCAACTGGCCCTGGCTGAGGGAGGATCCGGCGGGGCTGCTGCGTGCGGTGGGCCTGTTGCCCATCACCCTCTTCGGGGTCTTCGTCGTCGCGACGGCGCCTTGGCTGCCGCGTGCCCTGGACGGCCGGGGAACACGGCCCGCAACGGCCGGTCTCCCCGTGGCGCGGCCCCCGTTGATCCGGAAGGATGCGGCACAGAAGTCCGGTCCCGACGGAAATGGAGCACCTCGATGACCTCTCCGGCCCCCCACGACCTCGTCGTCACCCAGGCCACCCGCGCCGACTGGCCGGTGATCGCCGGATGGGCGGCGGCGGAGGGCTGGAATCCCGGACTGTCCGACGGGGCCGCGTTCTTCGCACAGGACCCCGACGGGTTCTTCCTCGGCCGTATCGACGGGGAGCCGGTTTCGGCCATCTCCGTGGTCAACTACGGCCCGGAGTACGCCTTCCTGGGCTGCTACCTGGTCCGCCCCGACCTGCGCGGCCACGGCCACGGCCTGACCACCTGGAAGACCGCTCTCGCCCACGCCGGCAACCGCACGGTCGGCCTGGACGGCGTCGTCGCCCAGCAGGACAACTACCGCCAGTCCGGGTTCGAACTCGCCTACCGCACCGTCCGGTTCACGGGTACGGCCCCGCAGCGCGACACCCCGGCGGGCGTCCGTCCGGCCGCGCCCGCCGACCTCGCGGCCATCACCGCCTACGACAGCGCCTGCTACCCCGCCGACCGTCCGCGCTTCCTCGCCGAGTGGCTCACCGGCCCCGGACACCGGGCCTTCGTCCGCCATGACGGCGCCCGCCTCACCGGCTACGGAGTGCTCCGCCCCGGCCACGACACCCTCCGCATCGGCCCCCTCTTCGCCGACACCGCCGACGACGCCCGCGCCCTGTTCGACGCCCTGACGGCCGAGGCCGCGGGACGCGAGGTCGCCATCGACGTGCCCGAGCCGAACGCGGCCGGTGTCGCGCTCGCCGAAGATGCCGGATTCCAGGCCTCGTTCGAGACCGCCCGCATGTACACCGGGCCGGTCCGGGAGCACGCTCAGCACCGCGTGTTCGGCGTCACCACCCTCGAACTGGGCTGACGGTCAGGGGCGTTGCGCCCGGAAACGGCACCGCCGACGGTTGCCCGTGCTCTTCGGGACGCTTCCGAACCGCACGGCGCAGCTCACGGCAACGGCTCGACCGGCGCGTTCCCCCGCGGAACGACGCCGTGCCGCCGGCCCGGGAAGGCGTGGCGGCGGGCCGCCGCGACCGTCGCCGGTGCCGGCAGCGCGCGGCCGTGACCGGGCGAACTGCACCCGCCCGCCGAGTGCCTGACCCCCGGGACGGCAGCCCTGCTCCAGGGGCACATCGACCGCCGTGAGGGCCAATTCCGTTGCCCCGGGCGGGTCCGGCATGGTCGAGTCGGGGCATGGATCACTCGGCGGTGCTCGCCCTCTACGACCGTGACGTGCGCGAGAACGCGGCTCCCGACGGACCCGGCGCCCGGATCGAACGGGCCGGCGCGGTGGTGCGTCAGGTCGCGGACGCGCAGGGATGGAACGGGGTGCTCTGGTCCGGTCTGGACGCGGCGGGCGCGGACCGGGAGATCCGGGACCAGATTGCGTACTTCACCGGCCTCGGCCGCGACTTCGAGTGGAAGCTCTACGGCCACGACCGGCCGGACGACCTCGGCGCCCGGCTCCTCGCCGCCGGGTTCCGGGCCGAACCCGAGGAGACCCTGATGATCGGCGAGGCCGGCCGGCTCGCCGTGGACGCCGAACCTCCCGAGGGCGTCCGCCTCGTACAGGCCACCGACCCGGCCGGCGTCGACCTCGTCGTGGACGTCCATGAGAAGGTCTTCGGCACCGACGGCAGCCGGTTGCGGCACCGGCTGCTCGACCGGCTGGCCGCCGACCCCGGCACGGTCGTTGCCGTGGTCGCGCTGGCCGGGGACGAACCCGTGAGCGCCGCCCGGATGGAGCTGGTCCCCGGGACCCGGTTCGCCGGGCTGTGGGGCGGCGGCACCGTCGAGGCCTGGCGGGGCCGGGGTGTCTACCGCGCCCTGGTCGCCCACCGCGCCCGCGTCGCCGCCGCCCACGGCTACCGCTACTTCCAGGTCGACGCCTCCCCCATGAGCCGACCGATCCTGAAGCGCCTCGGCTTCCATGCGCTGAGCACCACGACGCCGTATCTGTACGGGAGCTGACCATGCGTCAGCGACGCACGCGAGACCGGTCCAGCGTCGCGATGCCGATCGCGGCCGGTGGTCCACGGGATGCCTATGTGCCGGCGTCCGAGGACGACCAGGCGCAGCGGAGGCAGTCCGTTCCGGTTATTGCCGGGACTTTCTGTTCATCCGGCCTTCATGCCATGTACCTTTCAACCACTCGACGCGTGTAGAACCCTCAACCCGGCTCTACGCGCGCAGATTTGGCGCCCGCACCGCCTCTCCCCACCCTCATGGAGGTTCGCCGGATGCTTGGATCCAGGAGATCCCGCCGCAGACTCACCACCGCCCTGGCCGGTTTCGGGCTGCTCCTCACCGGAGCCGCCGTCCAGGTCGGCAGCGGCACCGCCGCCCACGCGGCGACCACACACCGCATCCTGTTCGACAACGCCCACGCCGAGACGGCCGGCAACGCCGACTGGATCATCTCGACCAGCCAGCCCGACCCCCTCGGCGAGAACTCCTCCCCGTCCGCCGAGACGGACTGGACCGGCGCCCTGTCCTCCTGGGGCGTGGCGCTGCAGAAGACCGGCGACTACAGCCTGAAGACGCTGCCGTCGGGCTCCAGCCTCAGCTACGGCGGCTCGTCCTCGACCGACCTGTCGAACTTCGACACGCTGGTCCTGCCGGAGCCGAACACGCTGTTCACGAGCGCCGAGAAGACGGCGATCATGAACTTCGTGAAGAACGGCGGCGGTCTGTTCATGATCTCCGACCACACCGGCTCGGACCGCAACAACGACGGCTACGACTCGGTCCAGATCCTCAACGATCTGATGACCAACAACAGCGTCGACTCCACCGACCCGTTCGGCTTCTCGATCGACTCGCTCAACATCAGCTCCGACCACCCGGCGGCGATCAACGACAGCACCGACCCGGTGCTGCACGGCTCCTTCGGCACGGTCACCAAGAGCCTCATCGCCAACGGCACCACCGCCACCCTCAAGCCCGCCGACAACTCCTCCGTCAAGGGCCTGCTCTACCGGACCGGTTACTCCGGCAACACCGGCGCCTTCTTCCTCACCAGCGCCTTCGGCAGCGGTCGCGTCGCCTACTGGGGCGACAGCTCCCCGATCGACGACGGCACCGGCCAGCCCGGCAACACCCTGTACGACGGCTGGAACGACTCCAGCGCCACCAACGCCGCCCTTGCCCTCAACGCCACCGCCTGGCTGGCCGGTTCGGGCACCAGCAGCGGCGGGGGAGGCGGTGGCGGCGGTGGCGGCACCGGCACCTGCACCGCGGCCCAGCTCCTCGGCAACAACGGCTTCGAGTCCGGCAACACCACCTGGAGCGCCTCCAGCGGGGTCATCACCAACTCGTCCGGTGAGTCCGCTCATTCGGGCTCGTACTACGCCTGGCTCGACGGCTACGGCACCGCCACCACCGACACCCTCTCCCAGTCGGTGACCATCCCGTCCGGCTGCTCGACGGCGACCCTCAGCTTCTACCTGCACATCGACACGGCCGAGACCTCGACCAGCACGGCCTACGACACCCTCAAGGTGCAGGTGCTGAACAGCTCCGGCACGGTCCTCGGCACCCTGGCGACGTACTCGAACCTCAACGCCGCCTCCGGCTACACCCAGCGCAGCTTCAACCTCAGCAGCTACGCCGGGCAGACCGTCACCCTGAAGTTCACCGGCACCGAGGGCTCCCAGTACCAGACGTCGTTCGTCGTGGACGACACCGCGCTCAACGTCAGCTGATCCGCACGAGGTGGACCGGTGGACCGCACCGGTCCACCGGTCCACCCCCGTTCCGTCGGGCCGCCGGCACCGTCCGCTCCGGTGGCACTGTCCGACCCGTCAGGTTCCGGCCGTCCTGCGCTCGAACACCAGGTCCCGCGCCGTGTCCAGGGCGGTGGCCACCGCGCCGAGCAGCACCGCGTCCTCGCCGAGCCGGCTCGGCGCGATCCGCGGGCGCAGCGGGGTGAGCGCGCGCACCTGCTCCTGGACCGGACGCAACAGCAGGTCGACGCTGTGGCCGACGCCACCGCCGAGCACCACCAGGTCCGGGTCGAGCACGGCGGCGGCCGCCGCGACGGTGTGCGCGATCCGCTCGCCCTCCAGCTCCACGGCCCGCAGGGCCGCCGGATCGCCCTGCCGGGCCGCGTCGAAGACCGCCTTCGCCGTCAGCTGCCCGCTCATCCCGAACTCCCGGGCGGCCTCCACCACGGCCACCCCGGACACCGCGTCCTCCAGCCGCTCCGGCTTCTGCCGGCCCGGCCAGGGCAGAAAGCCGATCTCGCCGGCCAGCCCGTGCGCCCCCGTGAACAGCCGTCCCTCGCTGACGACACCCATGCCCAGTCCGGTGCCGATCAGGATGTACGCGAAGAGCCGGCTGCCGGTGCCGACGCCGTACGTGTACTCGCCGAGCGCCGCCAGGTTGGCGTCGTTGTGCACCTCCAGCGGTACGCCCAGCTCCTCGCGCATCCGGTCGACGAGCCCCGCGCGCCCCCAGCCCGGCAGATGCATCGCGTACCGCACCCGGCGCTGCTTCTCGTCGTAGACGCCGGGCGTGCCGACCACCCCGTGCACCACCTCGGCCGGGTCCACGCCCGAGTCCGTGATCACCTGCCGGGCGGTGCGCACGACCAGGTCGGCCAGTGCGGCGGAGGCGCGGGCCCGGTTGCGAACGTCGGCCCGGGCGACGACCGTGCCGTCCAGGTCGGCCACCGCGACCCGCAGCCAGCCGCGTCCGATGTCCACGCCGAGCGCGTACCCGGCAGCGGGGTCGGGGGCGTACAGCACCGCCGTGCGCCCGCGCTCGGGGGCGTGGGTGCCGACCTCGTGCACCAGGCCGGCCGACTCCAGGGAGGCCAGTGCGCTGGAGACCGTCGGCTTCGACAGGCCGGTCTCCCGGGCCAGTTGGGCACGCGATGCCGCACCGAGGGCGCGCAGCCGGTCCAGCAGCAGCCGTTCGTTGGTGCTGCGCAGCCGGCGGCGGCTCCAGGGCTGTTCCTGCTGCTCTTCGGCGTCACTGACGGTCATCGGGCCATTCTCAGGTATTTCCGGCGGATACTTGACGCCTCTAGTAAGGCTCCTTAACTTTATCGGCCAGTCAGCCCACCGGGTGCCGTCGAGGACGCCCGTCGCGTCAGGAGTCCCCATGTCCGGTAGCCCGCCGCCCACGGGCGGTTTCGTCCGCCGCGTCGGCCTGTTCCAGGCCACGGCCATCAACATGAGCCAGATGTGCGGCATCGGCCCGTTCGTCACGATCCCGCTGATGGTCACCGCGTTCGGCGGCCCGCAGGCGGTCATCGGCTTCGTCACGGGCGCCGTCCTCGCGCTCTGTGACGGACTGGTCTGGGCCGAGCTGGGCGCCTCGATGCCCGGCTCCGGCGGCAGTTACGTCTATCTGCGGCAGGCCTTCCAGTACCGCACGGGCCGGCTGATGCCGTTCCTGTTCGTGTGGACGGCGATGCTCTTCATCCCGCTGATCATGTCCACGGGCGTGGTCGGCTTCGTCCAGTACCTGGGCTATCTGGCCCCGGACCTCGGGCAGACGGCGGGCGACCTGATCGGTCTCGGCATCATCGCCCTGGTGGTGCTCCTGCTCTGGCGCGGCATCGAGCACATCGCCCGGATCACCGCCGTGATGTGGACGGTGATGATCGCCTCGGTGCTGCTGGTGATCGTCGCCGCCGCCTCCGACTTCAGCCCGCACCTGGCCTTCACCTACCCGGCGGGCGCCTTCGACCTGACGAGCAACCACTTCTGGCTCGGGTTCGCCGCCGGCCTGACCATCGGCATCTACGACTACCTCGGCTACAACACCACCGCGTACATGGGCGCCGAGATCAGGGACCCGGGCCGGGTCCTGCCGCGCTCGATCCTCCTTTCCATCCTCGGCATCATGGCCATCTACCTGCTCCTGCAGATCGGCACCCTCGGGGTCGTCGACTGGAAACGGATGGCCGACCCGCACGACATCGCCTCCACCTCGGTCGCCTCGGCGGTGCTGGAGAAGACCTGGGGCAGGGGCGCCGCCGACACGGTGACCGTGCTGATCCTGATCACGGCCTTCGCCTCGGTCTTCACCGGCCTGCTGGGCGGTTCCCGGGTGCCCTACGACGCCGCCCGCGACCGCGTCTTCTTCCGGCCGTACGGGAAGCTCCACCCGCAGCACCGCTTCCCGATGCTGGGCCTCGCGACCATGGGCGTGATCACCGCCGTCGGCTTCCTGATCGGCCGGCACACCGACCTCGCCACCCTCATCCAGCTCCTGACCACGGTGATGGTGATCGTCCAGGCGCTCGCCCAGATCGTGGCCCTCACCGTGCTGCGGCGGCGGCAGCCGGGCCTGCGCCGCCCGTACCGGATGTGGCTGTACCCGCTGCCGAGCCTCGTCGCGTTCGCCGGCTGGTGCGTGATCTACGGCTACGCCGACAGGAACTCCCCGGGCCGCCACCCCATCGAATGGTCCCTGGCCTGGCTGGCCCTCGGCTGTGTGGCCTTCGTCGTCTGGGCCCGGCTGGAGAGGGTGTGGCCGTTCGGTCAGCAGGAGATCAGCGAGGAGTATCTGGCCGGCACGGACCCGGACGTGGCCCCTGTGGGCTGACCAACATGCCTGTGACGGGCCATGGTTACGGCAGTCTTCACACGCCTCCCCGGCCCGGACCCGAGTCCGCCGGGGAGGCTTTCGTTCATGACCGAAACCGTTCTTCCCGATGTCACCGCCCGCTCCGCGACCACCGAGGACCGGCCCACCGTGGAGGGGCTGTGGCTGATGTTCCGCCATGACCTGTCCGCCTTCCGGGGCGACCTGCCCGCCCCCGACGGCACCTTCCGCAGCGAGCGGGTCGAGAGCGCCTTCACCCGGCCCGGCTGGGCGGCCTGCCTGTTCGAGTGAGCCACCCAGCCGGCCGGCTTCGCGTTCGTGCGCGGACATCGCCCATCAGCACGACAATCCGGCCGCCGTGGCCTGCTGGCCCCAGGTCGGGGCGGCGTACTGACGAGGAGACACCCGCCCTCCTTGACATGCAGTCGTTTGCCTGCATAACGTTGCGTGTGCGATCAGAGGACGACACCGGGATGGACCAGGTCTTCAAGGCCCTGGCCGACGACACGCGCAGGCGGCTGCTGGACCGGCTCCACGAGAACAACGGCCAGAGTCTGGGTGAGTTGTGCGAGCGCATCGCCATGACGCGCCAGTCGGTCACCCAGCACCTGGCGGTCCTGGAGGCCGCCAACCTGATCAGCACGGTGCGGCGGGGGCGGGAGAAGCTGCACTACCTCAACCCCGTACCGCTCCACGAGATCCAGGAGCGGTGGATCGACAAGTTCGAGCGCCCGCGCCTCGCCGCGCTCGGCGACCTGAAGCGACGAGCCGAGGAAGCCATGACCGACAAGCCGAGTTTCGTGTACGTCACCTACATCGCGAGCACCCCCGAGAAGGTCTGGGAGGCGCTCACCGACGCCGACCTCACGGCCGCCTACTGGGGCCACCGCAACGAGTCCGACTGGCGGCCCGGCTCCCGCTGGGCGCATGTGCGCACCGACGGCTCCGGCATCGCCGACGTGGTCGGCAAGGTCGTGGAGAGTGAGCCGCCCACCCGGCTGGTGACCACCTGGGCCGCGCCCGACGACGAGAGCCGGGAGGACCGCCACTCGCGCGTCACCTTCGAGATCCAGCCGTACGAGGACATCGTCCGGCTGACGGTCGTCCACGAGGGCCTCAAGGACGAGGGCGAGCGCTCGGACGTCGCCACCGGCTGGCCGGCCGTGCTGTCCAACCTCAAGTCGCTGCTGGAGACCGGCCGGACACTGCCGCAGGAGCCCTGGCTGGTGCCGGGCCGCTGAGCGGATGCGGAGGCAGGCCGGCCCGCCCTGCGGACCGGCCTGCCTCCCACCGGTTCCTCGTGGTGTCCTTTCCTCGCGTCTCCCTTACGGCCTGGGGGTGCTCCGCGCCGCCGTACCGGCGCAGACCAGGCCGAGTACGAGCGCCAGTGCGCCGATGATGACGTTGTTGATGATCACTCCCCTGTCCGGGCCGCTGCCCACGATCCAGGGGGCGATGATCATCCAGATGCCCATGGCGCACATGGCCCAGCTGAGGCCGTACATCCGCTCGGGGGCCCGGGTGAATCCCAGTGCCAACAGACCTATCGCGACGCCCAGGATCAGGTTGTGGGTCATCAGCGCGGGCTGGCTCGTCGTGTAGTGCACTATCCACGGCGATGCGGCGCAGTAGAGCCCGAGCAGGAACACCGGGCCGTCCACCAGTGCCACATCACGACCACCGAGCATACGGGCGTAGCGTTCCCGCATTTCGGAGACATCGGGGTGGGCTGATATGTCACCCCTGTGCAGGTTGGCCATGACTCGTCTCCTTTGACTTTGCAGGCCAGACTGCGTCTGGTGCGCTGTGCGATTACCACCGCATACACCCAGTTTGCTCTTATTTTTTCTTTATGTGTAGCCCTGCGGCGCCACCGTCAGTTCCCGTGCCCGGCGCACGAACGCCGCGTGCAGGTCGCGGGCCGCCCGTGGCACCGACTCCGCGCGTCGGCGCTGAAGCATCAACAGCACCCGGGTGGTGTCGTCGGCGACCGGCCGGCAGGTGATCGTGCCGGCGCGCTCCAGCGGATCCCCGACGACACTGAAGTCCGGCAGCACGGTCGCACCGAGCCCCTCGGCGACCATCAGCTTGCCCATCTCCGCACCGTCGGTCGAGTACGAGAACGCCGGCGCACGTCCGGAAAGGAGCCGGTGCACATAGCGGTGCATCACATAGCCGGTGCGCATCGCGATCAGCGGAACGGCCAGCAGGTCCTCGGCGCCGACCGCGGGCAGCGAGGCGAGCGGGCTGTCCGGGCGCAGGCACACCACCGGCCGGCCGCGCAGCAGCTCCGTGGACTCCATGCCGGCGGGCACGTCGTCGCCGTCCAGATGGTTGACCAGTCCCAGGTCGAACCCGCCCTCGACGAGCCCGCGCTGGATCTCCGTCTGCTGGGCGCCCACCACCTCGACCTGGGTGACCGGATGCGTGGACCGGAACTCCCGCAGTACGGGAATCAGCAGCGGCACGGTCGCCGCGTTGACCGTGCCGACGCGCACCATGCGGCTGATGCGGTGCTGCTCGCCGGCCGCCGCCCGCAGCCGGTCCACCGCCTCCAGCACGCTCACGATGTGCGGCAGCAGCTCCCGGCCGGCCGCGCTCATCGTGGCCCCCGACCGTTTGCGCTCCAGCAGGTCGACGCCGAGTTCCCGCTCCAGATTGCGCACGGTCTCGCTCAACGCGGGCTGGGACAGGCGCAGTTCCTCGGCCGCCCGGCGCAGTGAGCCGAGCCGGGTCACGGCCGCTATGTATTCCAGTTGCTCGGTCCGCACCGCCGCAGAATGCGTGCGCGCAAGGACCCGGTTCAAGGGTTTTCCTGTCACACCTTCGTGAAATTCAATGGTCCGGGATGCGAGACCGGTCGGGTTTTCCTTGACTGGCCTCACCGGCGGCTGCCACGATCGAGGGCATGACGATGCGACTGGACCTCACGCGGCGACGCCATGTCGACCTCGCGCGCGTCTCCAGCGCCTCCTGTTGCGCCGCGGCCTGATCGCCCGACTCTTCCCGCCGATTCGCCGCCCCCCGGCTCTCCTCCCGGGCACCGCCCGAATTCCCGGCCCTTTCCCTGAGCCCGGAATTCGGCATGCCCGGAAACGTCACCGAGCAATTCCGCGCCAGGAGTTCCGCATGCCCGCAGCACCCGTGAAATTCGCCTACTGGGTCCCCAACGTCAGCGGGGGACTCGTCACCAGCACGATCGAGCAACGCACCGACTGGGGATACGACTACAACCGCGAACTCGCCGTCCTCGCCGAGAACAACGGGTTCGAGTACGCCCTCAGCCAGGTCCGCTACATGGCCAGCTACGGCGCCGAGTACCAGCACGAGTCGACCAGCTTCAGCCTTGCCCTGCTGCTCGCCACCCAGCGCCTGAAGGTCATCGCCGCCGTCCACCCCGGACTGTGGCACCCCGGCGTCCTCGCCAAACTCGGCGCCACCGCCGACCACCTGTCGGGCGGCCGCTTCGCCGTCAACGTCGTGTCCGGCTGGTTCAAGGGCGAGTTCACCGCCCTCGGCGAGCCCTGGCTGGAGCACGACGAGCGCTACCGCCGCTCCGAGGAGTTCATCACCGCCCTCAGGAAGATCTGGACCGAGGACCACGCCGAACTCTCCGGCGACTTCTACCGGTTGCACGACTTCTCCCTCAAGCCCAAGCCCCTGAACACCCCCGAACGGCCGCACCCGGAGATCTTCCAGGGCGGCAACTCCACCGCCGCCCGGCGGATGGCCGGCCGGGTCTCCGACTGGTACTTCTCCAACGGCAAGGACTTCGACGGCGTCGTCGAACAGCTCGCGGACGTCCGCGCAGCCGCCGCCGAAGCGGGCCGTACGGCACCGAAGTTCGGCCTCAACGGCTTCCTCATCGCCCGGGACACCGAGGCCGAGGCCCGCGAGACACTGCGCGAGATCGTCGCCAAGGCCGACACCGAGGCGGTCGAGGGGTTCGGCGCGGCCGTGCGGCAGGCGGGGCAGTCCACGGCCGACAAGAAGGGCATGTGGCAGGACTCCTCCTTCGAGGACCTGGTCCAGTACAACGACGGCTTCCGCACCGGGCTCATCGGCACGCCGGAGCAGATCGCCGAACGCGTCGTCGCCTACAGGAAGCTCGGCGTCGACCTCCTCCTGCTCGGCTTCCTGCACTACCACGAGGAGGTCGAGTACTTCGGCAAGCGGGTACTGCCCCTCGTGCGCGAGCTGGAGGCACAACTCCCCGACGCCGACCCCGAATCGGTCCCGGCCCACGCCTGACCTGCCCCCGCCCTGACCGATGTCCTCTCCGGGCGCCCGCCCGCCGTACGGGCGCCCGGCGCACCCCAGAAACGAGGCACCCATGGCCACCGTCCTGTCCGTCTCCGGCAGCCCCTCCGCCTCCTCGCGCACCGGCCGCCTGCTGCGCCACCTGGACCAGCGGCTGACCGTCCAGGGCCACGAGGTGATCCCCCTGGACGTCCGCACCGTCCCGGCCGAGGCCCTGCTCGGCGCCGACTTCCGGCACCCGGCCATCATCGAGACCACCGAGCTGTTCGCCCGTGCCGACGGCGTCCTGATCGGCACACCCATCTACAAGGCGTCGTACTCCGGTGTCCTCAAGGCGCTGCTCGACCTGCTCCCGCAGTACGCGCTCACCGGCAAGACCGTGCTGCCGCTGGCCACCGGCGGCTCCGCCGCGCACGTCCTCGCCATCGACTACGCGCTGCGCCCGGTGCTGAACTCCATGGGCGCCGCACATATCGTCCAGGGCTGGTTCACCCTCGACCAGGACATCACGGTACGCGAGGACGGTTCGGTGACCGTCGCCCCGGCCACCGCCGAGGCGCTGGGGCACGTGGTGGACCAGTTCTCCGCCGCCCTCGACCGCACCCCGGTGCTGGCGGCGGCGAGCTGACCGCCATGGCCGCGCATGTCATCGCCGACGACACCGAGGCGCTCGCCGTCGCCGCGGCCCTGGCCGCCGAGTTCACCGCCGGGGCCGCCGAGCGGGACGCGCAGCGGCGGCTGCCCCGAGCGGAGGTGGACCGGCTGTCCGCCTCCGGGCTGCTCGCCGTGACCGTGCCCGCCGAGCACGGCGGCGCCGACGTACGGGCCGCGACCCTGGCGGAGATCTTCCGGCTGCTCGGCTCGGCCGACGGCAGCCTCGCCCAGATCCCGCAGAGCCACTTCGTCTACGTCAACGTGATCCGCCGTCAGGGGACTGAGGAACAGCGGAAGTTCTTCTTCGCCGAGCTGCTGGCCGGCCGCCGGTTCGGCAACGCCCAGTCCGAGGCCGGCACCCGGCACGTCCAGGACATCCGCACCCGCCTGGAGCCGCGGCCCGACGGGTCGTACCTGCTGACCGGCGTCAAGCACTACTGCACCGGAGCGCTGTTCGCCGACTGGATCCCGGTCCTGGCCCGCGCCGAGGACGACAACCTGCATGTCGCGTACGTCCCCGGGGACGCGCCCGGGGCGACCGTGGTCGACGACTGGGACGGCATGG
Organism: Streptomyces sp. NPDC001393; assembly: GCF_053597455.1. Taxonomy (NCBI): domain Bacteria; kingdom Bacillati; phylum Actinomycetota; class Actinomycetes; order Kitasatosporales; family Streptomycetaceae; genus Streptomyces; species Streptomyces sp. NPDC001393. Next base: position 63,556 of record NZ_JBSFIH010000024.1, on the reverse strand, counting down.
GCCAGCGGACGACGGCCAGTGGCACCGTCCGCCTGGACGCCGTGTCCGTGCCCGCCGACCGGGTCCTGCCGCACCACCTCACCTTCCAAGGGCCCCAACTGCACGGTGCCATCGCCCAGTTGCTGCACGCGGCCATCGACACCGGCATCGCCCGGGGAGCGCTCGCTCAGGCGGCGGAGTTCGTCCGCACCAAGAGCCGGCCCTGGTTCGAGAGTGGGGCCGAGGCCGCCGCCGAGGACCCGCTCCTGATCCAGCGCTTCGGCGAACTCGCCCTTCAGGTAAGGGCGGCAGAAGCCCTGCTGAAGGAGGCCGCCCGCACGGTCGACGCGGCCCGCGACCACCTCACCGACGACTCGGCGGCCGAGGCATCCATCGCCGTGGCCGCTGCCAAGGTGCGGGCGGCCGAGGCCGCGGTGGAGGTGGCGAGCGCCCTGTTCGAGGTGGCCGGCACCCGATCGGCCCTGAACTCCCTCAATCTGCACCGGCACTGGCGGGACGCCCGCACCCACAGCCTGCACGACCCGGCCCGCTGGAAGGTCCAGCACATCGGCCGGTACGAGCTCAGCGGAACCCGGCCGCCCCGGCACGGTCTGCTCTGACGGACACTCGCGAACGGAGACCCACGTGTCCCTCACCTTCCACTGGTTCCTGCCCACCAACGGCGACAGCCGCCACGTCGTGGGCGGCGGCCACGGCACCCCGGCCACCGCCTCCGGGCGGGACCGGCCCCCGACGGTCGCCTACCTGAGCCAGATCGCCCGCGCTGCCGAAGACCTCGGTTTCACGGGCGCGCTCACCCCGACCGGCGCCTGGTGCGAGGATGCGTGGCTGAGCACGGCCATGGTCAGCCAGAACTCCGAGCGGCTGAAGTTCCTCGTCGCCTTCCGGCCCGGCTTCGTCTCGCCGACGCTCGCCGCCCAGATGGCCTCCACCTTCCAGCGGCAGACCGGCGGACGGCTGCTGCTGAACGTGGTCACCGGAGGCGAGAGCCATGAGCAGCGGGCCTACGGCGACTTCCTCGACAAGGACGCGAGGTACCGTCGTACCGGCGAATTCCTGCACGTCGTACGCCAGTTGTGGGACGGCAAGAGCGTCGACCTGCACGGGGAGCACCTGCGGGTCGAGGACGCCAGGCTGAGCCGGGTGCCCGATCCGGTGCCCGAGGTCTACTTCGGTGGCTCCTCACCGGCCGCGGGCGAGGTCGCGGCCCGGTACGCGGACGTGTACCTGACCTGGGGCGAGCCGCCCGCCCAGGTCGCCGAGAAGATCGCCTGGATCCGCAGCCTGGCCGCCGAGCAAGGCCGTGCCCTCCGTTTCGGTATCCGGCTGCACGTCATCACCCGCGACAGCTCGGCGCAGGCCTGGGCGGAGGCCGACCGGCTGCTCGACGGCTTCGACCCGGAGACGGTCCAGGCCGTACAGGCGGGGCTCGCCCGCAGCGAGTCGGAAGGGCAGCAGCGCATGCTCGCCCTGCACGGCGGCAGCCGGGAGAGCCTGGAGATCCACCCCAACCTGTGGGCCGGGATCGGCCTGGTGCGCGGCGGTGCGGGCACCGCGCTGGTCGGCAGCCATGACGAGGTCGCCGAGCGCATCGAGGAGTACGCCGCCCTCGGCATCGAGGAGTTCGTGCTGTCCGGCTACCCGCACCTGGAGGAGGCGTACTGGTTCGGCGAGGGCGTGCTGCCCCGGCTCGCCGCGCGGGGACTGTGGACGCATCCCGGCGGCCGGGCTTCGGCTTCCTCGGCCCAGGTGCCGTTCGCGGGCTGACCAACCGGCCCTGGCAGACTGCCCGTTCATGACACGAGAACCGAACCAGGTCACCGGGGCCGTCACCTGGGGACCGCTGGCCGCGTGGGCCGTGCACGACACCGAGGAAGTGATCATGGTGCCGCGCTGGGTGCGCACCCAGGCGCCGGAGCTGCGCAAGAGGTTCCCCGCCGTACCGGAGTCCGTGTGGCGGCGGCTGGAGGCCGTGGACGCGCGGGAGTTCGGCACCGCGGTCGGCGCGATGGCGGTGCTGCTGGCCGCCGCGTGCGCCGACGGCCACCGTACCGGGGGCCGGTCCGCCGTCCACCAGACCGCGCTCAACGCCTTCGGCCTGCACGGTCTGGTCCACCTGGCCCAGGCGGCGGCCATGCGCGGATACACACCGGGCTCCGCGACCACACCCCTGGTGGTCCTCCCGTTCACCGTGTGGGCCCGGGGCCGGCTGCGCCGCTCCGGCGTCCTGCGCCCGACTCGGCCACGGGACCTGGCCGAGGGCATCGCCTTCGCGGCGGCGGCCACGGTCGTCACCCACGCCCTGGCCCAGGGCGTGCTGCGACGGCGCTGACGGCGAGGTCCCGGCTCAGGCACCTCCCAGCGCCCGCAGATGCGCCGCCCGGGTCTCGGCCGTCTGCCCCTGCACCAGCAGGAACAGCGCCTCCCGGGCGAGGCGCTGGGCGCGGCTCGTCAGGGCCATCGAGCGGCCGCCCCCGGCCACCACCGCCGCCGTGGTGGCCGTACGCAGCACCTCGTACGCCTCCGCGCGCACCGCCAGCCGCTCCGCGACCCGCTCCAGCGGTTCCGGATGATCGGCCAGGGCGTAGGCGCGGTGCCGGACGTGTGCGAGCCGGGCCGTGAGCGGGGCGGCCGTCTCCGCGTCCACCAGGGACAGCGCGGCCTCCGCGACGCCGAAGACCGCCGGGCCCGCGTTCAGCGTCCTCGCCCGGTCCCCGGGCGCCCACTTCTCGTACGGCGCCCGTAGCGCCACCGCCTCCTCGGGCAGCCACAGGCCGGTCAGGTCGAGCGAGACCGTGCGCGCGGCGGTGAGCGCGGCGAGGCGCAGCGGTTCCGAGGCTCGCAGTCCCGCCTGGTCGCGCGCCTCGGCGAACGCGAACAGCACCTCGCCCGCGTCGGTCATCCCGGCGAGCAGCATCACGTCGTTCAGGCCCCAGCCGGTGTACCAGGGCACGGTCCCGTCGAACCGCCAGCCGCCGCCCTCCCGGCGGACCCGCACCGGGACGCGACGCGGATACGACCGCAGATGCGCGTACGCCACCCCCGACAGCAGCTCCCCTCGTGACAGCGGGCCCAACAACCGCTCGCGGACCGGGAGTTCGCTCTGGGCCAGGATCTGCACGGGCGTGTGGTGCTGGGTCTGCACGAACCACGTCGAACAGCACGCCCCGGACAGGATCTCCGCGATCCGGCGGACCACGTCCGGCGGCGCGCCCGAGCCGCCGTACGCGACCGGGGCGCCCGCCCCGAGCAGACCCGCGCGCTTCACCGCCTCGATGTGGCTCGTCGGCACGCCCTCCTGGTCGACCCGCTCGGCCTCGGGGATGAGCAGGTCTGTGGCGAGCCGGTGGGAGCGGTCGAGGAGCGGATGCGGGGTGGTGGCTGTCATACGGAAGATTCTTCCGAAGACGTCTTCCGGAGATTTCTTCCGGTGCCGTGTCGATCCGGGGGTCGGCCGTTCGTGTAGGAGGTGTCCCGCATCCGAGAGACCCTGAAGTCACCAGGAGGAAGACATGAAGCACTACCTGCTCAGCGTGGTCCAGCCGACCGGCGCGACCCCGCCGGCCCCCGACGCGCTCGCCGCGATCATGCGCGACGTCAAGGCGTTCAACGACGAGCTGCGCGCGGCCGGAGCCTGGGTGTTCTCCGGGGGGCTGCACGGCCCGGAGACCGCCACCATGCTCCGTCCCAAGGACGGCGACGTGCTCATCACCGACGGCCCCTACGCCGAGGGCAAGGAGTACCTGGGCGGACTCTGCCTGATCCGCGCCGCCGACCTGGACGAGGCCCTGGAGTGGGGCCGCAAGGCCGCCCTGGCGACCACCCTGCCCATCGAGGTACGGCCCTTCGTGGACCAGCACTGACCCGATCCCGCCGGATCACCTCGCGGCCCGGACGAGGCGGTCGCGAGGTGCACCGGGGTGGGGCAGGGATGTGCACGGGGGTGGGGCCCGAAGGAGGACCCTCTTCGGGGTCATGCCAGCCGCTCGTCCTTGATCGCCAGTTGCCGGTCGCCCCGCCGGTAGTCGACGGTGCGGATGCCGAGCGCGTCCTTCAGCTGCCGGGCGGGGACGACCTGGGGTGTGGGGGCGGGTGCCCGACCCGGCTTGGGCAGCGGATAGGCGGTGGTGGTGGCGGAGTGGAAGGTGATGTTGCCCTCCGTCTTGGTGAACAGCTGGTGGACGTGTCCGTTGAGACAGGTGACCGAGGAGAAGCGGCGCAGGAGCGCGATCACCTTCAACGCGTCGTCCGTGCTCCAGCCCCACTTCGGGTACATGGCGAACAGCGGGATGTGGCTGAAGACCACGACGGGGGTGTCCGACGGCAGACCCGCGAGGTCCCTGCGGACGAAGTCGATCTGCTCGGTGCCCAGGTGACCGAGCTTCTCCAGGCTCAGGGTGTTGACCAGGGCGACGAAGTGCACACCGTGGGTGTCGAAGCTGTACCAGCCGTCGCCGAGTGTGCCCTTGCCGAAGGTCTGCCGGTAGGCGCGGCCGGCGTCGCCGATGGAGTCGTGCTCGCCCGGCACGGTGAAGACACGGTCCGTCCGCAGCCCGGTCATCATCTGCCTGACCTGGTCGAACTGCCCCGCCGTCGACAGGTGTGTCAGGTCGCCGCTGTGCATGACGAAGTCGGGTCTGAAGCCGAGCCCGTTGACCTGGTGGATCGCTTCGGTGAACGAGGCGACCACGTCCGTGTTGGCCGGCCCCTGGAAGCCGATGTGACTGTCGGAGACCTGCACGAAGCGCAGCGCGCCGCCCGGTGCCGCGGCGGCCTCGGCGGTGGTGTCCCGGGCGCCCGCGACATGGCTGATCACCTCTCCGCCGGCCACGGTGAGCACGACGGCGCCGCCGAACCATCCGGCGTGCCGCAGGAGTTGCCGTCGGCTCATGCCGTGTTCGGAAGGTTCTCCGGCGTCGTCGAGGGGTACCGGGCCGTGAGGGTCGTCGTAGGCGGTCATGGGGTCACCTCCACGGTGCCGGTCATGAACGGATGGATGGTGCAGACGTAGGCGTAGCTGCCGGGCTGGGTGAACGTGTGGGTGTAGGTGCCGTGCGTGGCGAGGGCGGGCGAGTGCAGGGGGCCGCCCGGGCCGGCGCTGGTGACGGTGTGGGCGTCGGTGTCCTGGTTGGTCCAGGTCACCGTCGTGCCCGCCCGGACCTTCAGCGTGGCCGGGGAGAACGCGAAGTTCTTGATCGTCACGGCGTCCGCGGACACGGGTGCCGCGGCCGCGCTCCTGCTCGGAGACGTCATGGGCATGGTCATGTCGGGCGTCGCCGAGGCACCGGGCATCCCGGCCAGCTGATGCTGACCCTGGCCGGGCGTGAGGGAAGCGCCGTCCGGGGAGCGGGGCGACTGGCCGCACGCGCTCAGGAGGCCCAGCGCACCGGCGGTGGCGACGGCCAGCCCGGCCGCACAGCGCGTTCGGCGGCCCACAGGGCGGAAGTTGACGTACATGATGTTCGATCCCCACTGATCAGGTGATGCCGTCCGCGACGGCTCATGCCTGGTTTCACGGGTGGCGGCGGCGCGCGGTTCGGTGACTCCGAGGCTTTTGTCGTATTTCTAGCGAGTTGCTGGGTATGACACGACAAACAGATGCATATGCGTGATGATCGGCCTATGCCATGGAGTGCTCGAAAACGCGGTGAGGCGGCCGATCCGAATCGCTCCGGGCGCCGTGTCTCGGGTAACGGGACCGTTTCGACCACGGACGAGGAACTGCTCCGGGCTCTGTACGCCGAGCACGCAGGCCCCCTCTTCCACTACGTACTGCGACTGACGTCAGGAGACCGGCAGTGGGCCGAGGATGTCGTGCAGGAGACGTTGCTACGGGCATGGCAGCACCCCGCCGCGTTCGAACCCGCACGCGGACCGGCGCGGGCCTGGCTGTGCACGGTCGCCCGGCGCCTGGTCATCGACGCGCACCGGGCCCGGCAGGCGAGGCCGGCGGAGGTGGGCGGCGAGGCCCTGGAGCGGGCCGCGGAGCAGGCACCGGGCGAGGACGGGATCGAGCGAGCGTTGCAGAGCTGGGCCGTGGCCGACGCCGTCCGGACGCTGTCCCCGGACCATCGCGCCGTCCTGCTGGAGACGTACTACCGGGGCCGGACCGTGGCAGAGGCCGCTTCTGTGCTGGGCATCCCGCCGGGCACCGTCAAGTCGCGGACGTACTACGCCCTGCACGCCCTCCGGCTGGCACTGCGGGAACGGGGCATCGGGCCATGACCACGGCATGGAGGAGGTGCCGGTCATGAACGCGGACCACGACGACCTCCGGCTGGCGCTGGGCGCATATGTCCTGGGCGCGCTGTCCCCGGCGGAGACCGAACGGGTACGCGCGCACCTCGCGGAATGCGACGCGTGCCGGGCGGAACACGCCGAGCTGGCCGGACTTCCGGCGTTGCTGGCGACGGTCACCGCGGCGGAGGCCGAGGGCCGGCCCGTACCCGTCGGTGACGAGGACCCGGCCGACCGGCTGGTGCGGCGGGCGGCGGAGAGTGCCGGGGGCTCGCCCGAGGCGCCGCCCGGCACCTCCGGCCCGCCCCGGGCTGCCGGGGCGGGCCTGCTCGACCGGATGCTCCAGCAGGCCGCTGCCCGGCGCCGCAGGACCTGGCGGCGGCAACTGGCCACTGCGGTCGCCTCGTTGACGCTGGTCGCCGGGGCGGCGGTCGGCGGCACCTGGCTGGCGCTCGGCGGATCCGTGGCCGGCCAGGCGACGCGGCCCGCACCGGTCACGCCGGCTCCGTCGCGCGTCTTCTCGGGGAGCGACTCAACCACCGGGGTCACCGCCTCGGTGCGGGTCTCGCCCTCGGCGTGGGGCAGCGTGCTGCAGGTCTCCGCCCACGGGGCACCCGCGGGCATCACCTGCCGGCTGCAGGCGGTCGGGCCGGGTGGAACCAGGGCGGACGCCGCCACCTGGCGGGCGGGCGCGTATCCGGCCGGCACGACGATCCCCGGTGCCGTCCCGATGTCCCCGGCGGCCATCGAGCACTTCGAGATCGTCGCGGGCAACGGCCAGAAGCTGGTCACGATCAGGGCGTAAATAGAGAAGTTGCACAAAAATAGAGAAGTTGCACAAAAGGGGCGAGCGGCTCGAACCATATGCGCTTGTCGTCCGTAGAACTGAATGAGTGCTCAAACACGGGTTCCTACGCAGAAGAGCCAGAAGACCATGTTCGTGACCGATTCCGACCGTGCCGGCTCACTCCCCGCGCGGTCCTGCCACCACGAGGCGATGCTCACCCTGCCCGCGCAGGAGGCGCATGTCCCCGCCGCCCGTCATCTCGCGGCGGAGCTGCTGGAGTGCTGGCGGGTCCCCGAGAGCGAGCGGGACTCCGCCGTCCTCATTGTCGACGAACTCGCCGCCAACGCCGCCCAGTACGGCCGCGAACGCATGACGCTGCTGCTCGTCCTCGACGGCGGCACCCTGCAGATCGTGGTCAGTGACTCCGGAACGGCGGTCGAGCGCGTCCGCCACGACGTCGCCCCGGACGAGCACGGCCGCGGCACCGGCATCGTCGACTCCCTCGCGCAGTCCACCGAGGTCCACCAGACGTGCGGCGGCCGGGAGGTCCGTGCCTGTCTGCGGTGCCCGGCATGATCGAGCCCGTACGCTTCCGGCGACCGGCCACGGCAGAACCGCTGCCGTCCACCGGGCCGCACCCCGCCTCACGGCCGGCGTCGTCCGGGGCGCGGCATGATCGGACAGAAGGGCACGGGCGCTCATGCCGGACACCGCCGATGTCGAGGCCGTCTTCCGCGCCGAGTACGGGCGCGCGGTCTCCGTCCTCGTCCGCTTCCTCGGCGACATCGACCTCGCCGAGGAGGCGGTGCAGGACGCCTTCACCGCGGCCGTGCGCACCTGGCCGGAGACCGGTGTGCCGCCGAGCCCGGCCGGCTGGATCATCACCACCGCTCGCAACCGGGCCATCGACCGGCTGCGCCGCGAGTCCTCCCGGGACGCCCGGCAGGCCGAGGCCGCCCGGCTGTACGCGCCGCACCTGGTCACGCCCGACCCGTATGCGTCCGACATGCCGTCCGAGGAGGGGCCCGTACCGGACGACCGGCTCCGCCTGATCTTCACCTGCTGCCACCCCGCGCTGGCCCTCCAGACCCGGGTCGCCCTCACGCTGCGTCTGCTCGGCGGGCTGAGCACGGCCCAGATCGCCCGCGCCTTCCTGGTACCGGAGCCGACCCTCGCGCAGCGCCTGGTGCGGGCCAAGGCCAAGATCCGCGACGCGGGCATCCCGTACCGCGTGCCCAGTGACACCGACCTGCCCGAGCGGCTCGGCGGCGTCCTCGCGGTCGTCTACCTGATCTTCAACGAGGGGTACACCGGCGACCCCGCCCTCGGCGCGGAGGCGCTCCGCCACGGCCGGCTGCTCGCCGCGCTGATGCCGGACGAGCCCGAGGTCACCGGCCTGCTCGCGCTGATGCTGCTGGCCGAGTCCCGGCGGCCGGCCCGGCAGGGTACGGACGGCGTCCTCGTCCCGCTGCCCGAGCAGGACCGCACGCTGTGGGACCGCGAGCTCATCGCCGAGGGGCAGGACCTGGTCCGGCGCTGCCTGCGCCGCGGCCGGCCGGGGCCGTACCAGATCCAGGCCGCGATCAACGCCGTGCACAGCGACGCGCCCACCGCCGAGGCCACCGACTGGGACCAGATCCTGCGCCTGTACGACCAGCTCATGGCCGTGGCGCCGTCCCCGGTCGTGGCCCTGAACCGGGCGGTCGCCGTGGGGGAGACGGCGGGGCCTGCCGTCGCGCTGGACCTGGTCGACGCCCTCGGCCTCGACCGCTACCACGTGCTGCACGCCGTCCGCGCCGACCTGCTGCGCCGCCTGGGCCGCACAGCCGAGGCGGCCGTGGAGTACGGCTTGGCCGCCGAGCTGGCCGGGAGCGAGGCGGAACGGGCCTACCTGGAGCGGCGCCGCCGGGAGATCCACCCCCGGGCGACGTGAGCCGCGTCACCGTGACCGGCCGGAATGAACGTGAGGACCTGAAAGGTTGGCAAATACATCTACCGACCAGGCCCGGGCCGAAGCCGCCCGCGCACCACCAGCGAGGCACCCGTGAACCACTCCGCCATCGAGCAGCCCGCCGACATCGTGGCCCGGCTGCGCGCCACCTACGCCACCGGCCGCACCAAGCCCGTCGAGTGGCGCACCGGCCAGCTGCGCCGGCTGCGCGCGCTGCTCACGGAGCGCGGCGCCGACCTCGCCGCCGCCCTCCACGCCGACCTCGGCAAGAGCAGCACCGAGGCGTACCGCACCGAGATCGACTTCACCGTGCGGGAGATCGACCACACCCTCGGCCACCTCGAGGAGTGGCTGCGCCCGGAGCCCGCGCCGGTCCCGGCCCACCTGGGCGCCGACGCGACGGCCTGGACGCAGTACGACCCGCTCGGCGTCGTCCTCGTCATCGCCCCCTGGAACTACCCGGCGCAGCTGCTGCTCGCCCCCATGGTCGGCGCGCTGGCCGCCGGCAACGCGGTCGTCGCCAAGCCGAGCGAGCTGGCCCCGGCGACCTCGGCCGCCCTCACCGAGCTGATCCCCGCCTATCTGGACACGGACGCCGTCGCCGTGGTCGAGGGCGGCGTACTGGAGACCACGGCCCTGCTGGCCGAGCGCTTCGACCATGTCTTCTACACCGGCAACGGCACCGTCGGCCGGATCGTGATGCGCGCCGCCGCCGAGCACCTCACCCCGGTCACCCTCGAACTGGGCGGCAAGTCCCCGGTGTTCGTGGACGGTGACACCGACGTCGACGTGGTCGCGGACCGGCTCGCCCGCGGCAAGTTCCTCAACGCCGGCCAGACCTGTGTCGCCCCGGACTACGTCCTGACCGACCCGGAGACCGCCGTCGCCCTGGAGACCGCGCTGGTGCGCGCGGTCCAGGCACTGTTCGGCTCCGACCCGGCGACTTCGCCCGAGTACGGCCGGATCATCAACGAGCGGCACTTCGACCGGCTCCTCGGCCTCCTCGGCTCCGGTCGGATCGCGGTCGGCGGCGAGAGCGACCGCGACGCCAAGTACATCGCGCCGACCGTCCTCGCGGACGTCGACCCGAAGTCGCCCGTGATGCAGGAGGAGATCTTCGGCCCGATCCTGCCGATCGTCACCGTGCCCGGCCTCGACGAGGCGATCGCCTTCATCAACGACCGCGACAAGCCGCTCGCGCTGTACGTCTTCACCGAGTCCGGGAGGACCCGCGCCCGCATCGCCGCCGAAACCTCCTCCGGCGGCCTCGGGTACGGCCTTCCGCTCGCCCACCTCACCGTCTCGGACCTGCCGTTCGGCGGGGTGGGGGAGAGCGGCATGGGCAGCTACCACGGCCGGTACTCCATCGAGACGTTCAGCCACCGCAAGGCGGTCCTGGAGAAGCCGCTGAGCTGAATTCGCTTGCGCGGCAGGGCTGATGTGCGAGACTCCGCCGAATGACCGCTGACCCGATCACTGCGGATGCCTCCGGCACCTTCAAGCTCGGCGACCTGCCCGTCCACCGCATCGGCCTCGGAGCCATGCGGCTGACGGGCAGCGCCGCGTTCCACCTCGGTACGCCCAGCGACCGCGCACGTTCCCTGGCGGTGCTGCGACGCGCCGTGGAACTCGGCGTGAACCACATCGACACCGCCGCCTTCTACTTCTCCGCCACGCGCTCCGCCAACGAACTGATCAACACCGCCCTCGCCCCGTACGCCGACGACCTGGTCATCGCCACCAAGGTCGGCCCCTTCCGGGACTACTACGGCGAGTGGGGCGACGCGGCGCGCCCCGACCAGCTCCGCGGGCACGTGGAGGAGAACCTGCGCCAGCTCGGGCGCGACCACCTCGACCTCGTGTACCTGCGCCGCATGCGCCAGGACTCGATCGCCGAGCACTTCGGCGCGCTCGCCGAACTGCGCGAGGCCGGGATGATCCGCCACCTGGGAATTTCCGGCGTCGAACCCCGCCACCTCGCCGAGGCACTCGAGATCGCCCCGGTGGTGTCCGTGCAGAACCGGTACGCCCTGGACCGCCCCGATCCGGTCGACGAGGAGATGCTGCCCCTGTGCGGCGCTCACGGCATCGCGTTCGTCCCCTTTTACGCCGTCGCGGGCGAAGCCGGGCCGCGGGCTGCGGCCGACGCCCACGACGACACCGTCCGCGACATCGCCCGCGCCCACGGTGTGAGCCCGGCGCAGATCCGCATCGCCTGGACCCTCCACCAGGGCCCGCATGTCCTCGCCATCCCCGGCACCGGCAACCCGGATCACCTTGCCGAGAACGTCGCGGCGGGCGCGCTGCGCCTCACGGCGGACGAACTGACCCGCCTGGACGCCCTCCACGCCGCTACGAGCTGACGCGCCTGGGCCGCCGCTGCGGGATCCATCTCTCCGGCACGGCGGCCTCAGCCGTACCCCTGAGGCCCCGGTCCGGGTCGCAGCCCGGACCTCTGTTCCTTGCCGGCGGCCCCGTACGAGTGCCCTCCCATAATGGGTGCAGGGCACAGCCGTACAAAGGCTCGATTGACTACTATCGTGTAGACGATCGCGCGAGCCCTAACGCGAAGACGGGGTGAGGGACGTTTCCATGACCGAGGCGAAGGACGAGCGGCGGCCGGCGGGTGAGCTCGAGGCGACTGTCATGGCCGCACTGTGGGCCGCCGGCACCCCGCAGACGACCGGCCAGGTCCAGCTGAGCCTCGGCACGGACCTGGCGCGGACCACGGTGACCACGATCCTCACCCGCCTGTACGACAAGGGCGTGGTCGAGCGGCGCCGCCAGGGCCGCGGCTACGCCTACTTCCCGGTCCAGGCCGTCCAGGACGCGCACGGCCTCACCGCCCGCCGGATGCACAGCGAACTGGACCGGGACAGCGACCGCGAGACCGTCCTCGCCCGCTTCGTCGCCCAGCTCAGCCCCGACGACGAACGGATCCTGCGGGACCTGCTCGAATCCGACGAACGATGACCGCACTCCTCCTGCTCCCCCTGCTGCTGCCGTTCGCCCTGCCGGCACTGGCCCGCCGGGCCCTGGACCGGCTGGCCCCGGTCGCCGCGCTGTGGGCCGTCACCGGCAGCGCGGTCGTCCTCGCCGGCAGCTCGCTGGCCGCGCTGGGCTCCTTCGTGCTCGTCGGGCTGCTCAAGGTCCCGCTCTTCGCCTCGCTCGGCGAGCTGATCCACCCGCTGCGCACCGCCTCGGACCTCGTGGTGCTGCCGGCCGCCGCGACCTCGGTCGGCGCGCTCGCCGTCTGCGGCTGGACCCTGGTGCGCTCGGTGCTGCACCAGACCCGCGCCTTCCGTGCGGCCCGCACGGAGGCCGGGCGCGGCCCCGCGGCCGGCGACCTGTGCGTGGTGGACTCGCCCCGCCCGGACGCCTACGCGCTGCCCGGCCGCCCGCACCGCATCGTCGTGACCACCGCGATGCTGCGCAGCCTGGACGGCCCCGAGCGGGAGGCGCTGTTCGCGCACGAGCGGGCGCACAACGACGGCCACCACCACTACTTCCTCGCCGCCGCCGAACTCGCCGCGCACTGTCATCCGGCGCTCCGCCCGGTCCGCGAGACGATCCGCCTCGCCGCCGAGCGCGCCGCAGACGAGGCCGCCGCCGTCGGCGTCGGCGACCGGCGCCTGATGGCCCGGGCCATCGCCCGCGCGGCCCTCGCCGGACAGGCGGTCCACTCCGAGCGCCCCGACTTCGCGCCCGCCGCGACCACCGGCCCGGTCCCGCAGCGCGTCCAGGCGCTGCTGGCCGCTCCGCTCGTGCCCCGTGCCGGCCGTGCGATCGCCGCGCTCCTCATAGCCTGCACGGGCGTCTCCTGCGCCGCCTCGGTCGTCGGCCTGGCCGATTTCCACCACCGGGTGGAGGTCGCCCAGGGCGATGTGAGGCCCTGACACGCCGATCCAGTTTCTGACGCGCCCCCCGCATCCCCATACGAGCCCTGGACCCATACGAGCCCTGGACCCATACGAGCCCTGGACCCATACGAGCCCTGCACCCATACGCGGCCTGCATCGCATGGACGCCCCGCATTGCACAGGCCCCGGATCACCACACGGCAACGCGCGTAGAACCAAGACTGGCGCACGCCGGGTTTTACGTATAACCTCACCCGCTAACACCCACACCGGAAGGTCCCGATGCGACGCGTCGCCCTGGTCACCCTGCTCGTCGACGACTACGACGAGGCCATCCGCTTCTACACCGAAGCCCTCGGCTTCCGGCTGGCCGAGGACGCCCCGCGCCCCGACGGCTCCCGCTGGGTCGTCGTGGAACCGGGCGGCCCGGACGCCGGCACCGGACTGCTGCTGGCCCGCGGCAAGGACGAGGCCCAGCGCGCCCACGTCGGCGACCAGACCGGCGGACGCGTCGGGTTCTTCCTGCACACCGACGACTTCGCCCGCGACCACGCCCGGATGACCGCGGCCGGCGTGACCTTCCTGGAGGATCCGCGGCACGAGCCGTACGGCACCGTCGCCGTCTTCCAGGACCTCTACGGCAACCGCTGGGACCTGCTCCAGCCCGCCGACTGAGCCTCCTCCCGCGGCACGCTCCTGCCGCCCCCGTGAACCGCCTGCTCAAGGAAAGACCCGCCATGACTGCTACGCGCGTAGACGCCGAAGTGATCCGCCGCCTCCCCAAGGCCGTCCTGCACGACCACCTCGACGGCGGCCTGCGCCCCGCCACCGTCGTCGAACTCGCGGCGGAGGTCGGTCACACCCTGCCCACCACCGACCCCGACGAGCTGGCCGCCTGGTACTTCGAGGCCGCCAACTCCGGTGACCTGGTGCGCTACATAGCCACCTTCGAGCACACCCTCGCCGTCATGCAGACCCGAGAGGGCCTGCTGCGCACCGCCGAGGAGTACGTGCTGGACCTCGCGGCCGACGGTGTCGTCTACGCCGAGGTGCGCTACGCCCCCGAGCTGAACACCCAGGGCGGGCTGACCATGCGCGAGGTCGTGGAGACGGTCCAGGAGGGCCTCGCCGCCGGCATGGCCAAGGCAGCCGCCGCCGGCACCCCGGTCCGGGTCGGCACCCTGCTGTGCGGCATGCGGATGTTCGACCGGGTCCGCGAGGCCGCCGAGCTGGCCGTGGCCTACCGCGACGCCGGGGTGGTCGGCTTCGACATCGCCGGTGCCGAAGACGGCTTCCCGCCCGCCGACCACCTCGAGGCCTTCGAGCACCTGCGCCGCGAGAGCGTCCCCTTCACCATCCACGCCGGCGAGGCCCACGGCCTGCCCAGCATCCACCAGGCCCTGCAGGTGTGCGGCGCCCAGCGCATCGGCCATGGCGTGCGCCTCACGGAGGACATCGTGGAGGGCAAGCTCGGCCGGCTCGCCTCCTGGGTGCGCGACCGCCGGATCGCCCTGGAGATGTGCCCCACCTCCAACCTGCAGACCGGCTGCGCCACCTCGATCGCCGAGCACCCCATCACCGCGCTGAAGGACCTCGGCTTCCGGGTCACCCTCAACACCGACAACCGGCTGGTGTCGGGGACGACGATGACCCGGGAGATGTCCCTGCTGGTCGAGGAGGCCGGCTGGACGGTCGAGGACCTGCGCACGGTCACGGTGAACGCCCTCAAGAGCGCCTTCATCCCGTTCGACGAGCGCAAGGCCCTCATCGAGGACGTGGTTCTGCCCGGCTACGCCGCCGCGCTCTGAACGAGCCCCCTGAGGTAGGCGGCCTGTCCGACGTGCTGGAGGTCGTCGGACAGGACGCTCACCAGGCGCACGCCCAGGCTGACCGGGGGATCCCACCGCTCGTCCACGATCCGCTCCAGATCCTTGGCGGCGAGGCCGCGCAGCGCGCCGAGGGCCTGCTCGTGCACGGCGTCGTAGTACCCGGTCAGCAGGTCGGCGGACTCGACCCGCACCTTCGCGACCTTGGCCGGGCTGTGCCCGTACCCGGTGTCGTGGCGGGGCAGGTCGAGGCCGAAGCGCTTCTCCCAGCCCTGGGACAGCCACACCTGGTCGAGGTCGAAGGCGTCGGCGACGTGGTCGTCCTGCACCCGGGTCAGATGCCAGACGAGCCAGGCGATGGAGTTGGCGTCGGGCGCGGGGCGGTGGTGCAGCGCGTCCGGTCCCAGGCCGTCGAGGGCGGCATGGACTTCTTCCTGGATGCGGCCGTAGCCGTCGATGAGGATGTCCTTCGCATGCATACCGTCCACCATCGCAAACGGCGGCCGCTCACGCGTCCGGAATCCAGCTCCCGTGGAAACCGAGCGGCACCCGTCCGGGCAGGTGCACCCGTGCCACCGGCTCGCCGGTGAAGTCCTGGGCGGCCAGGATCACCAGGTCGGCGGCGCCGCGGTCGGGGGTGGCGCCGCGCAGGACGCCGGCGCCCCGCCCGACGTTCCAGCTGCGCGGTGCCCGTGGCGGACGGGCCGTCCGAGCCCGGCGATGTAGAACGGCGCCGGGTACGTCGTCAGGTCGACCTCGCCGAGCATCCAGTGGTGGGCCCGGGGGCCCTCCAGGCCGAGGACATTGGGTCCGTCGCGCAGGAAGCGGCCGTTCAGCTCGCGCCGGTCTCCAGCAGTGTGACGAGCGCCCGGGCGGCGGGGCTGGTGGCACGGTCCGGCGGCAGCAGCGCCACGGTCTCGTACTCCGTCTCACCCGTGCCCTTCAGCGGCAGCGCCGTGAGCGAGGGCCGCTTGTGCCGGAAGTGCCGGGGTACGACCGCGATCCCCAGGTTCTCGTCCACCAGGTCCAGCAGGCTGTGCACGTCGTTGACCTCCAGCGCGACCGTGCGCCGGACACCGGCCGCGGCGAACGCGGCGTCGGTGGTGCGGCGCGGGCCCCAGCCCGGATGGAAGTCCACGAAGACCTCGCCGACCAGGTCCTGCGGTGTCAGCACCGCGCCCGCCGAGGCGAGCCGGTGGCCGGGATGGCACAGCACGATCATCGGCTCGCTCGCCAGGGCCACCGAACGCAGCTGGTCACTGTCCGCCTGGGTGCGGTAGGCGAAGGCGAGGTCGAGCCGGCCGGCCCCCACCTCCTCGGCCAGCGCGCCCGAACCGGCCTGCCGCAGCCGGATCTCCACATCCGGATGCCGACCGCGGAACGCGGCCAGCAGCCGCGCCGGGTGCACTCCAGCGATGCACTGCTCGGTGCCCAGCGCCAGTGTGCCGCGCAGCACGCCCTGCACCGCCGCGACCGCCTCGTGCGCCGCACGGACCTGCGCGAGGATCCGCTCGGCCTCCACCAGCAGCGCCCGCCCCGCCTCGGTGAGCGTCACCCGCCTGGTGGTACGCACGAACAGCGGCGCCCGCAGCTCCCGCTCCAGCGACCGGATGGACGCCGACAACCCCGACTGGGACACCATCAGGCGCTCGGCGGCCCGGGTGAAGTGCTGGTCCTCGGCGACGGCGACGAAGTGCTGGAGATGGCGCAGTTCCATGATTCAGAAGCCTAGCCGCTGAATTCCATCGGATTCTTCTGTTGGACCGCTGCCCGGCGTGCGGGGAAGAGTGGCACCGGTGACCAGGAGCCTCACGGCTCCCGGGAGCCGGGAACACCGTGTGCCAACCCCTCTGGAGTCGCGTTGTACACCGCACACCCCGACCGTTACGCCGACATGCCCTACCGGCGCACCGGACGCAGCGGACTGAAGCTCCCCGCGCTGTCCCTCGGCCTGTGGCACAACTTCGGCCCGGACCGGCCCGCCGAGACCCAGCGGGCGATTCTGCGCCGGGCCTTCGACCTGGGCGTCACCCACTTCGACCTCGCCAACAACTACGGCCCGCCGCCCGGTGCCGCCGAGTCAGCGCTCGGTGAGGCCCTGACGGCCGACTTCGGGCCGTACCGTGACGAACTGGTCATCTCCACCAAGGCCGGCTACCTGATGTGGCCCGGCCCGTACGGCGAATGGGGCTCGCGCAAGTACCTGCTGTCCTCGCTCGACCAGAGCCTTGCGCGCATGGGCCTGGAGTACGTCGACATCTTCTACTCGCACCGCCCCGACCCGGACACTCCGCTGGAGGAGACGATGGGCGCCCTGCACTCGGCGGTGCAGCAGGGCAAGGCCCTGTATGTCGGCGTCTCCAACTACTCGCCGGAGCAGACCCGCGAGGCCGCCCGCATCCTCGCCGACCTCGGCACCCCGCTCCTCATCCACCAGCCGCGCTACTCGATGCTCGACCGGCGCCCCGAGGACGAGGGGCTGCTGGACGCCCTGGACGAACTCCAGGTCGGTTCCATCGCCTACTCCCCGCTGGAGCAGGGCCTGCTCACCGGCCGCTACCTCGACGGCATCCCCGAGGACTCGCGCGCCGCGAGCGACAGCCCCTTCCTGAACTCGGACGCGGTCACCGAGGACCTCGTCGCCCGCCTGCGCTCCCTCGACGAGATCGCGGGAGCCCGCGGCCAGACCCTGGCACAGCTGGCCCTGGCGTGGGTGCTGCGCGGCGGCCGGGTCACCTCCGCCCTGGTCGGCGCGAGCAGCCCGCAGCAGCTCGAGGACAGCGTCGGCACCATCCGCCACCTCGACTTCGACGCGGAGGAACTGGCCCGGATCGACGCGATCGTGAAGGGCTGAGCGCGCCAGGGCGGTGGCGGCGGGTGATCGGTGACGCCGGGTGATCCGCTGCGGGCTTCGGCCGGCACCCGCCCCGCACCTGAGGCAAGCCCGCCCGGCACACCCCCGCCGCCGGCGGCGGCGGCCGCGGGGCAGCCGAGCCGCTCCCGCAGGCACCCCGTCAACCGAGCCGCTCTTGAAGGCGTACGGTCACGGTGTCGCCCTGCTGCTTGCCGATCGCCTTCCGGATGTCCGCCTTCACGGAGAGCTTGTGCCGGCCGTCGCCCAGGGCCATGAAGGAGCTCCGGAACGGGTGGCCGTCGACCGTGCCGCGGACCTTGACCAAGCCGCGGGTGCCGATGAACCCGGCCGAGTGCGGCCAGACCACATAGGTCCAGCCGCCGTCCCGCCTGCTCTTCTCCAGGACCGCGGTGAACTCCACGTCCACCGGTCCGCTCGCCTGCATGGTGTGCCTCCGTCTTCCGCCGCGCGCGGCGCTGTGTCGGTTGTCGTCCGTCAGGGCAGACCCCCGCGCGGCGGAACTCATCGCCGGCCAGGCGCTGTCAGGCAGCCGCCGGTACCCGGTCCAGAAAACCCAGCACCTGCCGGATCCGGCCCTCGTCGTCCAGCGTGACGACGTCGAACCCGGCCACCGGAGCCGAGCCGTCGGCCTCGTTGACCAGCTCCCAGCCGAAGCGCGCGGTGTCGTGGTGGCCGTCCACCGTGCCGAGCGGGCGGAAGACGAACCCGGGGAACTGCTCGTGCGCCGCCGCGATCACGGCCGCGACGGCCTCGTGGCCGCGGACGTCGGCGAGGGGGTCGGTGTAGCCGCCGTCGGCGGTCCACGCGGCGGCGACCGCCTTCTTCAGCGCCTCCGGCTCGGTGGCGTTCCAGG
Organism: Streptomyces sp. NPDC001393; assembly: GCF_053597455.1. Classification (NCBI taxonomy): domain Bacteria; kingdom Bacillati; phylum Actinomycetota; class Actinomycetes; order Kitasatosporales; family Streptomycetaceae; genus Streptomyces; species Streptomyces sp. NPDC001393. The sequence goes on along the minus strand of NZ_JBSFIH010000024.1, from coordinate 45,167 downwards.
CCTCGAAGTAACGGGCGGCGGCGCTCTCGTAACGGTCGGTGTTCACGGACATGGTGCATCAGCCTCCATCGAGGTCGTGACTGCTGGTAACTGCTGGTCAGGCCCGGATCCTGGGCTTCGCCGATCCGGTGTGACCACCATGCCGGAGCAACGGGGGGCGGGTCGATTACCTGCCTGGTAATGCCCGGGCCCCCGGAACGTGCCGATGCCTTCCGGCCAGAACGGGCGGTGAATATGCCAACAGACTGGCCGGAAAGTCATGGTGACAGTGTTTCGGGAGTGGCGATACTCGAACATCAGGGGCACTTCACCGCACAGGAGCCGCACGGAGAGCGAGGCCGGGCCGGGCGCAACCAGCGAGGCGACGGGGGAGTGAGACGTGCACGACGAATTCCTGTGCCATGTGACGGCGTACGGCATGTGCGACGGCCGGCGCATCGGGGTGCCGCTCGGCACCTATCGCGCGCCGACGCTGGCCCTGGCCCTGTGGTGGCTGCGCGACCGGGCGTCCTGGATCGCCGAGCGACTGGATCCGAGCCCTGAGGACCCCGCCTTCCCGACAGGTGCGCTGGTGCCGGTCGCGGAAACGGTCGCCGACGTGCCCGCCCTGCTGCGCGCCTGGTGCGCCGACGACGTCCGGCAGGAGCGGGTGGCCGACGAACTGGCGGACGGACGGCTGGTGCGGATCGCCGCCAGCGACGACACCACCGAGTACGAACTGCTCGCCGAGTCCGTCGACGCGCTGCGCATGCAGCGCACCCTGCCGGCCCTCGTCATGCCCGTCGCCTGACACGTGTCCGTCGGCCGGGGCCGACCTCGGCTCCGGGCGCAGATGTGTGCGAATCGGTAGAATTCTGGCCATGGCGGAGCGGCCGATCGCCCCGACGGCGCCCGAACTCGTCCTGGAGACCGACACGGGCTCCACGGTGATGAGCCCGGGCCACGACTACCACGTCGGACGCGACCCGTTGAGCGACATCGTCCTCGACGATGCCCGGGTCTCGTGGCACCACGCCGTGCTGCGCTGCGACGACGATCGCTGGACCCTGACCGACCAGCACAGCACCAACGGCACCTACGCCGACGGCCGCCGGATCGACCGGTGGGGCGTGCACCCCGGCAGCGTGATCCGCTTCGGCAACCCCACCGACGGCCCCCGCGCGGTCCTCGCCGACGCCCCGCGGCCCGCCCCCGACCGTCCCTCCGCGGTGTCCCTGCCGCTGCTCACCGGCACGTTCCGTCGGCCCAGCAGCGTCCGCCCGCTGCCCGTGCGCTCGGTCCGCATCGGCCGGGCCGCCGACAACGACCTGGTGGTGGACGACCTGATCGTCTCCCGCCGGCACGCCGAACTGCGCGCCCACCCCGACGGCACGTACGAGATCGTCGACCTCGGCAGCCACAACGGCACCTACCTCAACGGCCGGCCCGTCACCCGCGCACCCATGGGCCCCGGCGACATCGTCGGCATCGGCCACTTCGCGTTCTGCCTGGTCGGCGACGAACTCCAGGAGTACGTCGACACCGGCGAGATCTCCCTCGACGTCCAGGACCTCACCGTCGCCGTCGACGGCGGACGCAAGGTGCTCCTCGACCACGTGTCCTTCCCGGTGGGGGAGAAGTGCCTGCTCGCGGTGGTCGGACCGAGCGGAGCCGGCAAGTCCACGCTGCTGAACGCCCTGACCGGACAGCGGCCCGCCGACCGCGGCACCGTCCTGTACGACGGCCGCGACCTCTACCGCGACTTCGCCGAACTGCGCCAGCGCATCGGACTGGTCCCGCAGGACGACATCCTGCACCCCCAGCTCACCGTGCGCGCCGCCCTCGCCTACGCCGCCGAACTGCGCTTCCCCGAGGACACCGCCGCGGCCGAGCGGCGGGCCCGGGTGGACGAGGTCATCCGGGAACTCGGCCTCGAACAGCGCGCCGGCCAGCCCGTGCACAGCCTCTCCGGCGGACAGCGCAAGCGGGTCAGCGTGGCCCTGGAGCTCCTCACCAAACCCTCGCTGCTCTTCCTGGACGAGCCGACCTCCGGCCTCGATCCGGGCATGGACCGGTCGGTGATGCACATGCTGCGCGGCCTCGCCGACGACGGCCGCACCGTCATCGTCGTCACCCACAGCGTGCTCAGCCTCGGCGTCTGCGACCGCCTCCTGGTGCTCGCCCCCGGCGGCAAGGTGGCCTACTACGGGCCGCCCGACGACGCCCTCGCCTTCTTCGGCTTCGAGCAGTGGCCGGAGGCCTTCGAGGCCTTCGACCGCGACCCGGAACGCGACTGGGCCAGGGAGTACCACGAGTCGCCCTTCCACCGGCACTACGTCACCGAGGCCACCACCCAGCCCCATCACCCGGGCCCGGCCCCCCTCGCCTCGGCACCGCCGCCCCGCCCACGCGGCTGGGGCGCCCAGCTCGGCACGCTGATCCGCCGTTACGCGGCCGTCCTCGCCTCCGACCGCACCTTCCTGCTCGTCATGATCGCCCTGCCGTTCGTCATGGGCGCCATGGCCCGCGCCCTGGCCGGCGGCCGGCTCGCCCGGGACACCGCGATGAACGCGCTGCTCATCCTGTGCGTGGGCGCCGTGCTCACCGGTGCCGCCAACGCGGTGCGCGAACTCGTCAAGGAACGCGTTGTCTACCAGCGCGAACGCGCCGTCGGCCTGCCCCGTTCGGCCTATCTGATGTCCAAGATCGTGGTGCTTGGCACGGTCAGCGTCGCCCAGGCCGTCGTCCTCACCCTGGTCGCCCTCCTCGGCGTCGACCTGAACACCCCCGGCGGCCGGGGTGTCCTGCTGCCGCCGCTGGCCGAGATCACCCTGGCCGCCGCGCTGCTCGCGTTCACCGCGATGATGCTCGGCCTGCTCGTCTCCGCGCTGGTGCGCAAGGAGGAGGTGACGATGCCGCTGCTGGTGCTGCTCGCCATCGTCCAGGTCGTGTTCTGCGGCGCCCTGCTCAGACTCGGCGGGGTACCCGGGCTGGACCAGCTGTCCTGGCTCGTGCCCTCCCGCTGGGCGCTCGGCGCGATGGCCGGCACGGTCGGGCTGTCCCGGATCGTCCCCGGCAACCTGACCGCCGACCCCCTCTTCCGGCACTCGACGGGCGTCTGGCTGCTCGATCTGGCCATGCTGGTGGTGCTCTCCGTCCTCTACGGGCTCGTGGTCGCCGTGCTGCTGCGCCGGCGCGAGCCCGCCGTGATGCGGAAGTAGGCGAACGCGATGGCCCACAACACGCGGAAGCAGGCGTCCCGATGAGCAGAGCGCCCAGTCCCGGATTCCGGCCCACGCACGTCGTGCCGCCGCGCGGCATGCCCGCCTGGGAGGCCCCCGACCCGGCCCGGCCCACCCTGCCCCTCGACCCGCTGCTGCCGGTCGAACTCGCGGAGCGGCGCGGCGACTGGGCGTACATCCGCTGTGCCAACGGCTGGGGAGCCTGGGTCGACGGCCGACGGCTCGTCGCCGTACCCGAGGACCCGCCCGCCGCCGACGGCCCGGCCGGCACCGCCGATCCGCGGCCCCTGCTGGCCAGCGCCGAACAGACCCTGGCCGACTACCGGTCCGCGGTGGAGGAACTGGCGGCCGGCACCCTGGACGGCGAGGACTTCGAGGAACGCACCCGGGGCCTGAGGATCGGGATCGTCGTCGACGGCCAGTCCATGTGGCTGTACGACCCCGAGGCGGGCCGCTGGGTGTACGGCGACGGACGGCGGCTGACCACCTACGCCACCGACCGGGAGGTCACCGGCGAGGACGCCGGCGGGCACGCCCCGACCCGGCTGGTCGCACCCGAAGGTGAGCGCTGATGGCGCGCGAGACCAGCCTGTTCTCCGGCCGGCCCTCGGAGCTGATCGGCCGGCGGATCGCGGGCTACCTCGTCGAGAGCGAGATCGGGCGCGGCGGCATGGCGGTCGTCTACCGCGCCCGCGACCTGCGCCTGGAGCGCACCGTCGCCCTCAAGCTGCTCGCGCCCGAACTCTCCCGCAACGACACCTTCCGCAAGCGTTTCACCCATGAGTCCCAGGTGGCAGCGGCGATCGACCACCCGCACATCGTTCCGGTCTTCGAGGCCGGCGAGACCGACGGGGTGCTCTTCATCGCCATGCGGTACGTCTCCGGCAGCGATCTGCGGCATCTCCTCGACCTGCGCGGACCGCTGCCGTTGCCCGACGCCGCCCGGATCGCCGCCCAGGTGGCGTCCGCCCTCGACGCCGCCCACGAGCACGGCCTGGTGCACCGGGACGTCAAGCCCGGCAACATCCTGGTCGCCGAGGGCATCGACACCGACCACCCCGAGCACGTCTACCTCACCGACTTCGGGCTCACCAAGAAGTCGCTGTCCCTCACCGGCTTCACCAGCGTCGGCCAGTTCGTCGGCACCCTCGACTACGTGGCCCCCGAGCAGATCTCCGGCCGCCCGGTCGACGGCCGCTGCGACGTCTACGGCCTGGCCTGCGTCGTCTACGAGACCCTCACCGGCCGCCCGCCGTTCCTCCGGGACGACGACATGGCCCTCCTGTGGGCCCACCAGTACGACGATCCGCCCCCGCCGAGCGAGGTCCGCCCCGGCCTCGACCCCGCGGTGGACCCGGTCTTCGCCAAGGCCCTGGCCAAGAGCCCCGACGCCCGCCACTACACCTGCCTCGCCTTCGTCGCCGCCCTGCGCGCCACCCTGGCCACGGACGCCGCCCCGGCCGACGTGAGCCCGGCAGAGGGCCCCGACACGGAGACGGACCACACGGTGAGCGGGCCGCCGAGCCCCCCGCACTGGGCGGACCCGGTGTACCGGGCCGAGGCAACAGCGTGAGAGCGGTCAGGGCCCGCTCACCTCGCCCGGCCGGCGCACCCGCCGGGCCAGCAGGCCGCCCAGGAATCCGGCGCCCAGGCCCCACAGCGCGCCCAGGCCCACCGCCCGCCACAGCTGGGGCCTGAGGAAGAGCTCTCCGGACAGCCCGCCGCCCAGGTTGCCGATGCCGAGCAGGGAGAGTCCGTAGTGCGCCGAGACACGGCACGTCAGACAGATCATCAGCACCGTCAGCGCCAGCGCCACGGCCAGGTGGACGGCGTGCTGCCACAGGCGGATCCGGGCCGGTGAGCTCGCTGCCATCCGGAAGGCCACGGCCAGCAGCAGGATCGCGTCCACGGCCACCAGCCACCACCACCGGCCGTCGTAGTCGGTGAGCGAGCGCAGGTTCAGCGCGGAGACGTGCGGGGTGCGCAGGATCGTGTCCAGGACGTGCGGCATCGGCAGGCCGAACGGTCCGTCCACACGGCCGTTCCAGGTCGCTCCCATGCCGATGGTGAGGGCCAGCCAGGCCAGATTGGGCAGACCCAGCAGGATCAGCGCGAAGGTCGCCGGGGCGTGCCCCCGCACGGCCGCCGTGATGAGCGCGGTGACCAGGCCGACGACGACGTACGCGAGGAGCAGGACCACCATCGCGTGCGCCGCCGGGCGCACCGACTCCTGGAAACGCAGCAGCCGTCCCGGCAGCGGTGCCCCGCGCGCGACCAGCAGCGCCAGCACCAGCACCCCGGCCAGCCACAACAGGCCGAACAGCACCGTCAGCGGCACGTCCGTGGTGAAGCCGACGCGGGGCGCGACATCGAACAGGCCGGTCAGATCGCTGAGGGTGCCGCTGCCCACGTCGACGGCGAAGGTCTGCCGGGCGGCGAAGGCCAGGCCGATCAGCGCGAGCAACCACAGCACCGCGATGCGGGCGGCCCAGCCGGCCAGCTCACCGGCCGAGGCGACCGCCCGGTGCCGCAGCGGGCGCAGGAAGCCCCCGCCGATCGCGAGCGCGCCGACCAGGGTCACCGACAGCGGGATCACGGTGACCCCGGCCCGGGTCTGCGCCAGCACGCCCGCGTTGCCCGAGAGTTCCACACTGCCGCCGACCGCCGTGACCAGGGTCGCGGCCACCACCCGCGGGAACGCGCCGTCCGGCAGGTCCCCCGCTCCGGCCGCCCACAGCCCCAGCGCCGCCACCAGCACCATGACGGCGAGCCCGGTCAGCACCGCGGCCAGGGCCTGCGCCCAGCCATGACGGGCGGCGGTCCGTGGGGAGACGGTCGGAACGCTCACGGTTGACACGCTATGCAGCGGCCGGGCGCCCCGCCCGCCGGGTGGGCCGTTCGCGTCGGCTTGCGGGCCTCACCCTCCTGCGACACACAATGGGATCAATGTGCAGCCAGTTGCATCAATCAGGACTTGACTGAACAAAGCCGCGCATCGCACCGCGCATCGCGCCGTGTACCGCGACGATCGCGACGATCGCGACGGGAAGAAGTGCTCGTGAGCGCCGAACCTCCGTCCTCCGGCCGCCCGACCGGGCCGCCCTCCGGCCCGCTGTCGGGCTCCTCCCGGCCCCCCTCCGGACCACCGCCCGCCGGACCGCCGGCCGGCGGTGCCGGAGCCAGGGGACCCCACGGGCCGTGGTGGAAGTCCGTGCCGCGCGTGGCAGCCCTCACCGCCGCCGTTGTCGCTGCCGTGGTCCTCGCGGTGGTCTTCACCCGTCCGGGTGGCGGGTCCTCCGCCAAGGGCGGCGAGGTCTTCCTGCAGTCCGCGAACAGCAGCGGCCAGGACCCGTTCACGGAGTCCACCGCGAAGCAGAGTTCCGCCCCGCCCCCGCCCTCCGCGTCCGCCGCGCCCTCCGGTACGGCCAACGCGGTGCAGGGGGTCGAGGGCGGAGCGCCCGGCCTGTACGGCGGCACCAACCGCACCCCCGCCTGCGACGTCGAGCAGCAGATCAAGTTCTTCCAGAACGACCCGGGCAAGGAGAAGGCCTTCGCATCCGTGGTCGGTGTCCAGCCCTCCGGCGTCCCCGCCTATCTGCGCTCGCTGACCCCGGTTCAGCTGCGCGTCGACACCCGGGTCACCAACCACGGCTACCGCAACGGCGCCCCCACCGCCTACCAGTCGGTGCTCCAGGCCGGCACCGCCGTGCTGGTGGACGGCCAGGGCGTGCCCCGGGTGCGCTGCGCCTGCGGCAACCCGTTGACCCCGCCGGTCGCGCAGAGGACCACGCCGAAGCTGGTGGGCAGCCCCTGGTCGTCGTACCGGCCCTCGAACGTGGTCGTGGTGACGCCCGCGCCGAGGCCGGTCAACGTCTTCGTGCTCTACGACAGCCACCACGGCGACTGGATCCACCGTCAGCGCGGTGACCAGCACTGCCGACACGACCAGCACGCCACGCCGCCGAAGTTCCCGCACCCGTGGAACCCGCCGCAGCGGCCGTGCCCACCGGGTGCGACGTGCCCGCCCACGTCCGGCAGGCCGAGCCCGTCGATCTCCGTCTCCGTCTCGATCTCGCCGAGTTCGTCGTCCTCGCCATCACCGTCCAAGTCAGCCTCGCCCTCTTCGCCGTCCTCTTCGCCTTCGTCCTCGCCGTCGTCGAGTTCGTCACCGGCGAAGTCCTCGTCACCGGCGAAGTCCTCGGCACCGTCGAAGCCCTCCTCGTCCTCCTCGGCCTCTCCCTCGTCGCCGTCACCGTCGGCGTCGAAGTCGCCGGAGTCGAAGTCGCCGTCATTGTCACCGTCGGCGTCCAAGTCGTCGGAGTCGAAGCCGGCTTCGGCCGGCTCGTCCTCCGCCGGGTCATCCTCTGCCCCGCCGTCCTCGGCCCGGCCGGTGTCGCCGTCCGCGGGCTCGCCGTCGGCCCAGACCTCGAGCGAGAGGACGTCGCAGCAGCAGACGACCAGCGTCGCTCCGCCCCCCTCGCAGAGTTCCGCTCCGGGCCCGGCGACCCCGCAGACGCCCGGCGGGTCGGGGATCGCGCCCACTCAGCAGCAGCCGCAGGGCTCGCCTCCGACGTGAGCATCGCCACTGTGCGCGGCCGGCACTCCGGGGACTGCCGAGCCCGGCACGGGGTACGAGGACAGGTGCAACAGGCGACCGGCCGGGCCGGGTTTTCCGAGAGAGACAGCATGACCAAGCACCTGGGCGGAGCAGTGATACCGACTGGTTTCGACGTTCCCGTGGAGCCGCTGCGGCGCGCGGCGCACTACACCGGCGAGCCCGGTTGCATCGCCGAGGCGCGCGCCTTCGCCGCCCACTTCCTGGAGCAGCTGCGCACCGAGTGGTGCGCGACCGCCGACCGCCTCGCCGACGGCGAGCTGCTCCTGCTCGTGAGTGAGCTCGTCACCAACGCCGACCAGCACAGCAACGGCCCGTACATCCTGGAACTGGAAGGCACGGACAGCGCCGTCACGGTGTGCGTGTACGACAGCAGCTCCGCCCTGCCCCGCCGCTTCCCGAAGAACCCCGAACGTGTCGGACGGCACGGCATGGAGATCGTGTACGCCCTGGCCTCGGAGGTCAGCGCGGAGCGCGTGCCCGTGGGCAAGATGGTGCGGGCCCGCTTCGAACTGACCCGCTGAGGCGGCGGACGCGGCGCCGCCAGGCCGTCTCCGGCCCGTCTGTCTCAGGCGCGGTCGAGTTCGCCGAGCATCCCCTGGCGCAGCCGGGTGATGATGCGCTTGATCAGCCGGGACACATGCATCTGGGAGCAGCCGAGCCGTTCGCCGATCTCCGCCTGGGTGGCCTCCTCGACGAACCGCAGATGGATGATCCGCCGGTCCCGCTCGCTGAGCTCCGCCATCAGTGGGGCGAGCGCGTGGAAGTCCTCCACGAGCCGCAGCCCCTCCTCCTCCACGCCGATGAAGTCGGCGAGCACCGCCTCGCCGTCCTCCGTCCCGTCGCCGGTGAGCGCGGCGTCCAGGGAGGCGGAGTGGTACCCGTTGGAGGCGAGCTGGGCCTCGACCACCTCGTCCTCGGAGATGTTCATCAGTGTCGCCAGCTCGGCCACCGTCGGGTCCCGGTCCAGCCGGCTGGACAGCTCCTCGCGCGCCTTGGCCAGCTCCACCCGCAGCTCCTGGAGCCGGCGCGGCACGTGCACCGCCCACGTCGTGTCCCGGAAGAACCTCTTGATCTCACCGACGATGTACGGCAGTGCGAAGGACGTGAACTCCACCTCACGGGCCAGCTCGAACCGGTCGATGGCCTTGATCAGGCCGATCATGCCGGTCTGGACGATGTCCTCCATGTCGTCGCCGCGGCCCCGGAACCGTCCGGCCGCGAAGCGCACCAGCGACATGTTCATCTCGATGAGCGTGTTGCGCGCGTACTGGTGCTCGTGTGTGCCCTCGTCCAGCTCGGCGAGCCGGCGGAAGAACTGACGGGACAGCTCCCGTGCGTCGCGCGGTGCGACGGACGCCGGGTCGGCGATGCCAGGAAGTGATGCCGATGCCTCGCCCGTCCCGTCCTGCTCGGTCCTCTCGGTGACCTCTGCTTCCGACCGGACCCCGGCGGTGTTCATGGCCTCTCCCAGCCTCTCCCACGAAAGTCACGTTTGTCCGCTTCACCCATAACCCGCCGTTTCATGCGTGCCAGCGGGTTGCGCTCACGGGGCGAGTACCCCCGGTGACGCCGTGCATGCACGCGCCGACGCCGGATCGCGGAATCGGCCGGTGTCCGCCTGGAGGCCCGGTTTCCCTCAGGGCGCAATGCCGGGCCCTTGTCCCAAGGCCTACGGCTCCTAGGCTGACGGGGGTGAGCAACCAGGTGAGTGACGAAGCCCGAGTGATCCCCCTGCGACCGGCGCCGGCCCGCCCCGTGACACCCGCGCCCGAGCCCACGGCGGACCGGGAGCCCCTGTGGCGCGACCTGGTCGGCCAGGTGCTGCGCCGTGAGCGGCGGGCGCAGGACCGCACCCTGAAGGAGGTGGCCGACGCGGCCAGGATCTCGCTGCCCTACCTGTCCGAGATCGAGCGCGGCCGCAAGGAGGCCTCCTCCGAGGTCCTCGCGGCCGCGGCGCACGCTCTGGGCCTGGGACTCGGCGACCTTCTCTCCCTGGCACACGGCGAGCTGACCCGGCGCACAGGCATCCAGCACCGGCCGACGGCCACGCCGCACCGCTCCGGCCGCGGGCTCTGCCTGGCCGCCTGACAGGTCGTGCCCGTGGGGAGGCCGGCACCGGGACGCCGGACGGGGCGCTCTTCACCCGTCCGGACTGTTCGGCGGCCAAAGCGATGAGTTTCGGCGCGAGGGCCGGTCGACACTGATGACCGCGTTCCCCACCCAGGAGGTACTGATGACCACCGACGGATTCGTGACGTGTCTGTGGTTCGACGGCCAGGCCGAGGAGGCCGCCGCGTTCTACGTGTCGGTCTTCAAGAACTCGAGCATCGGCCGCATCGGCCGCTACACCGAGGCCGGTCCCGGCCCGGCCGGCTCCGTGCTGGTCGTCGAGTTCACGGCGAACGGCCAGAAGTTCGTCGCCCTCAACGGAGGCCCCCAGTTCACGTTCAACGAGGCCATCTCCTTCCAGATCATGTGTGCCGACCAGGACGAGATCGACTACTACTGGACCAGGCTCACCGAGGGCGGCGGCGAGGGCGGCCCCTGCGGCTGGCTCAAGGACAGGTACGGCGTCTCCTGGCAGGTCGTCTACGACCGGATGCCCGATCTGCTCGGCGACCCGGACCAGGAGAAGGCGGCCCGCACCATGAAGGCCATGCTGGCCATGGGCAAACTGGACGTCGCCGCGCTGGAGAAGGCGTACGCGGGGGACTGAGTCCGGACCGGCGGGGCGTCGAGGCCGGCCTCGACCGCGTGCGCCTCGGCGCCCTCGCCGACCACGGAAGTTCCCTCCTGCCGCCTGCCCGGCCTCAGACCCGGTCGGCCGCGATCAGCAGGTACTGGAAGCTGCCGTTGCGATAGGCGTCCAGGAACGTGTCCTCGATGCCCGTCACCAGGTGGTCGGCCTCCTTACGCAGCTCCCAGTAGGGGATCGTCGCCTCGGTCAGGTCCTCGACGTGGACCGGGACCAGCCGGTTGCGGGCCATCGCCCTGAAGTACTCCGAGCGCGGGTGGATGTCGCAGATGTAGTGGGCGTTGATCAGCGACACCTCGCGCGAGGCCTGCCCGTAGGTGTCGTTGTAGCAGCCGGTGATCACCACATAGCGTCCGCCGCGGCGCAGCAGCCGGGCGTGCTCGGCGAACAGCAGGTCCAGCTCGACGTACATGGTGGACTCGTTGTTCCACGAGGCCGCGTACGCGCCGGCCTGGAAGCCGGTGTCGAGCATGTTGCGGTGGTGGTAGCGCACCTTGTCGTCGATGCCCCGGGCGCGGGCCTGATCGTTCGCGAACTCGGCCTGCTTCGTGGAGATGGTGACGCCGTCGGCGTGGCAGCCGTAGCGCAGATGCGCCACGACGCTGCCGCCGCCCCGGCCGCAGCCGGCGTCGAAGACCCGGTCGGCGGGGGTCAGCGGACCGAGGTGCGAGGCGAGCAGCTCGGCCTGGGCGTGTTCCAGGCGGTGCAGTTCGGCGGTGACGCGTGCCCGGCGCCGCTCCGGATCGGGCTCGTCGAGCACCGACCGGTCGGCCGCTCCGATGCCGTAGTGATGGTGGTACAGGTCGTCGATCTTGCCGAGTTCGAGGTTGACCGGGTTCTCCTCGGCGTTCCAGTACTCCGCGACGCGATGCTGATAGGTGGACTGGGTCGGGAGCGGAACGGGCGTGGTCCGGGCAACGGGGGCAGTGGTCAACGAGAACTCCTCTGAGCACATGTGACGGTATTTCAGTTGGTGCTTGTGCTGGATCGGCGGGTCTACCAGTAGTCGGGCAGGTGGTAGCGGTGGGTGTTGGTGGCGTGCCACTCGTGGTTGCCGGACACCCAGGCGGCGAGCCCCCGGGCGTAGCGCTCCACGAGGGGCGAGGTGGCGGACAGCGCGGCCGACTCCTCCTCGAAGGCCGTCATGATCCCGTTGTGGATCTCCACGGACTTCAGATAGGCGGCCTTCAGCCCGCACCGCTCGTTGGCGGCGACGACCTGCGGCAGGTTCAGATGGTCGGGGTCGCTGGCCAGTTCCTTGGTGAAGGAGTACAGGTCGTTGACGATCGTGGTGGCGTTGCACGCCAGGGCGGTGATCCGCTGGATCTCGGGGCGGGCGTAGACCTGCTCGGGCAGTTCGTAGCCGTCCACGGCGTCGACGAGCGACAGACACGGGCGGAAGTTGTTGAACTGCCGCATCACCAGGTACTCCCAGACCCGCGGCACGTACTTGGTCTCCATCCAGGCGGCCTCGGCCAGATACCCCAGGTGCAGCCGGGCGATGTCGTGCACGAACCGGTCGGTCTGGCTGGGGGTGGCGAAGGTCGCGTAGTCCTCGAGGGCGAAGTGGTACGAGCGCAGCGGACCGTCGGCCTGGATGCCCTGCCGCCACTCAGCCTCCACCTCCGGGAGGCCGTGGTAGGGGTCGAGCGCCGACTGCGCGATGATCAGCGGGCCGGCCAGACCGCGCCGCGATCCGCCCCTGCCCTCGTCCTCCTCGCAGTAGCAGGAGTCGACGATGTTCTCGGCCAGCAGCAGTTTCCCGGCGGCGGTGAGACGGTCCAGGTCGAGGCCGCCCGGATGCTGGAGGGCGACGGCCCGGCCGAACTGGAAGCCGGAGAAGTCGCCTTTCCAGGCTGCGGGAAACAGGTCCAGGTCCCGGGCCCAGGTCTCCAGGCGGCGGTCGATCTCGGCCGCCTTCTCCGGGTCGGCGGGCACCGCGGGCCGGTACAGCAGGCCCGGGATGGCTCCGGTACGCCGGGCCCGCAGGCTCTGGGCCAGGTTCGGGGGGCCCGGCATCCGGTAGGCGGTCGTGGGTGTGGTCATGGGGTGCTCCAGGCGGTCAATCGGGGAGCCGGCCGATCTGGACGTTCTCCAGGATCCCGGCCGCGTCGGGCACGAGAATGGCCAGCGAGTAGTAGGCGGTCACCAGGTAGTTGACGATCGCGGCAGCGTCGATGCCCATGAACCGGACGTTCAGGCCCGGCTGGTGCTCCTCCGGGATGCCCGTCTGGTACAGCCCGATGACACCCTGGTCGGCCTCGCCGGTGCGCAGGGCGATGATGCTGCTGGTGTGGTCGTCGGTGATCGGGATCTTGCCACAAGGGAAGATCGGCACCCCGCGCCACGCCGGTACCTCGTGGCCGTCGACGCTCACCGTGCCCGGAACCAGGCCACGCCGGTTGCATTGTCGGAAGAACGCCGCGATCGCCTTGGGATGGGCGAGGAAGACCTTCGTCTTGCGCCGCATGGACAGCAGTTCGTCCATGTCGTCCGGGGTCGGCGGGCCGGTGAGGGTGCTGATCCGCTGGCCGTAGTCGACGTTGTGCAGCAGCCCGAACTCCCGGTTGTTGACCAGCTCCCACTCCTGGCGCTCGCGGATCTCCTCGACGGTGAGCCTGAGCTGCTGCTGGGTCTGGTCCATCGGGTGGTTGTAGAGGTCGGCGACCCGGGTGTGCACCCGCAGCACGGTCTGGGTCAGGGACAACTCGTATTCGCGCGGGGCGAGTTCGTAGTCCACGAAGCCGCCCTGCAGCGTGGGTTCGCCGACATGGCCGGCCTGCACCGGCACCTCGGCCTCGCCCTTGCGGTTCATCGGCCGCCGCTGCCGCTCGACATAGGCCTGCAGATGCGCGGCGAGGGACGGCACCCGCTCGGTGAACTCCTGCACGACGGCCCAGGGCAGCGCGAGCACCACCCCCGCGGTCTCGGCCCGAACCGAGGACAGCCACAGCGGATCGGACTGCCCGACCGCCTCGTCGCCCATCTGGTCGCCGTCCGTGACGACCCCGGTGATCTCCTCCTCACCGTACTTGCCGGCGGTGTAGCGGGTGAACCGGCCGTGCACGACCAGATAGGCCTCGGTCACGGGCTGGCCGGCCTCGAACAGCACCTGCCCGGCGCGCACCTCCCGGGGCTGGAAGCGGCCGGCGATCTCCCGCAGCACCTCGCCGTCGGCGTAGCCGCGCAGGATCGGCAGTTCGGTCAGCGTCTCCGGGATGACCCGGATGTCGTCGGCGCCGTTCTGCTCGAAGTGCACCCGGCCGCGCCCCGTGCGCAGCGTCAGGCGGCGGTTGACCCGGTAGGTGCCGCCCTTGACGTCCACCCACGGCAGGGTCTTCAGCAGCCATCGCGAGGTGATGGCCTGCATCTGCGGTTCGGACTTGGTGGTCGTGCTGAGCTGGCGTGCCGCCCGGGTGCTCAGGCTGGTGAGCTGCCCGTCGGACGCGGGGTCGGGGACGGGTTCGTCGACGGCGGGACCGGTGGCGCTGTCCGGTGTGGTCACATTCCCTCCAGCGGAGCTGTGTGCGAACAGGGGTGGCCGGATCGCCGGGTGGTGAGCGTGGTGATCCTGCACCCGGGCCAAGCCAAACAGTCCTCATGAGGTGCCCGATACAGCGCGAAGGGGGCGGAACCCGGCGCTCGGGTGCGTAAACCCGCTGATCGGGGCACGACCGGCAAACGGTGTGTTCGGGCGCCGGTGCACTGCGGCCGCCACCGGCGTCCCTGTGCGCCGGTGTGGTGCGCCCCGGGCGCTCAGGACAGGTCGTTGACCAGGACCGCCGCCCCGTCGAACCGGCCGGCCTTGAGGTCGGCGAGGGCCTGAGGGGCCTGCGACAGCGGATAGGCGTGCGTGGTGGCGCGGACACCGTGCCGGGCGGCCAGGGCGAGGAACTCCCGGGCGTCCGCACGGGTGTTGGAGGTGACGCTGCGCAGCTCCTTCTCGTAGAACAGCTCGGTCGCGTAGTGCAGCGGCGGTACGTCGGTCAGGTGGATGCCGGCGAGGGCCAGCACGCCGCCCCGGTCGAGGGCCCGGAGCGCCACCGGGACCAGGTCACCGGCCGGGGCGAACAGGATCGCGCCGTCCAGCAGCTCCGGCGGCGGCTCGTGCAGGTCCCGCGCGGAGGCCGCGCCCAGCTCCAGGGCCAGCCTGCGGGCGGCCGGCTCCCGGGTGATCACATGCACGGTGGCCCCCTCGGCGAGCGCCACCTGCGCGCACAGATGGGCGCTGCCCCCGAACCCGTACAGGCCGAGCCGCCCGCCCTCGGGCAGTCCGGTGCGCCGCAGCGCACGGAACCCGATGATCCCCGCGCACAGCAGCGGCGCCGCCGCCACGTCGTCCAGGGCGCCGGGCAGCCGGTGGGCGAACCCGGCCGGCACGGTCGTGTACTCGGCGTAGCCGCCGTCGGCGTCCCAGCCGGTGTACTCCGAGCTCGGGCACAGGTTCTCGGCGCCCCGCGCGCAGTACGCGCACACCCCGTCGGTGCGCCGCAGCCAGGCCACGCCGACCCGGTCGCCCATCGCGAAGTCCCGCACCGCGGCCCCGGCCCCCACGACCTCGCCGACCACCTCGTGGCCGGGGGTGACCCCGGCCCGGTGCACCGGAAGATCGCCCTCCGCGACATGCAGATCGGTCCGGCACACCCCGCAGGCCCGCACCCGCACCAGCAGCTCGTCCGCCCCCGGCACCGGCACGGGCCGCTCCACCAGCCGCAGCGGATGCCCGTCGACCGGCCCCGGCCGCACCACCGACCACGCCCGCATCGTGCCCGTCGTCATCGCACCGTCGCCTCCACTGCCATTGTCCGGGCGGCTCCCCGGTTCGGCGCGCGGGCCGGGGGCGGGATGGCTAGCGTGAGCTTCGGGACGTGCTTCCTCAAAGGCGGGGGACCATCCGTAGGGGACTCGAGAGCAGGAGGGCCGCGAGCATGGCCGTGCAACCCGAGGGAACGCCCTGTTGGGCCGATGCGATGTTCAGCGACGTCGAGGGAGCCAAGCGGTTCTACGGCGACGTCCTCGGCTGGACCTTCGGCGAGTCGTCGTCGGAGTACGGCAACTACACGCAGGCCTACGCGGACGGCAAGGCGGTGGCGGCCGTGGTCCCGCCCATGCCCGGCCAGGAGGGCCCGTCGCAGTGGTGCCTGTACTTCGCCTCACCGAATGCCGCCGCCACCGCGGAGAAGATCCGGGAGAACGGCGGCGAGGTGCTGATGGAGCCGATGCAGGTCGGCGACTTCGGCACGATGTGTCTGGCCCGCGAGCCCAGCGGGGCCGTCTTCGGCGTCTGGCAGGCCGGCAGCCACGAGGGCTTCGAGGCGACGGCGACCCCCGGCGCCTACTGCTGGGCCGAGGTCTTCACCCGTGAGCCCGAGAAGGCCGACACCTTCCTGGCCGCCGTGTTCCCGTACCGGATGAAGGACATCGTGGACGACGCGGTGGACTTCCGCATGTTCGACGTGGGCGAGGACACCGTCCTCGGCCGGATGCGGATGACCGACGACTTCCCGCCCGAGGTGCCCTCGTACATCAACGTCTACTTCACCGTCGACGACTGCGACGAGGCCGTGGCCCGCGCCACCAGGCTCGGCGGCGTCCTCCGGTTCGGGCCGATGAGCAGCCCCTTCGGCCGGTTCGCGGCGCTCAGCGACCCGCAGGGCGCGAACTTCTCCGTGATCGACATCGCGACCACGGAGGGCGAGATGCCCAAGGTCAAGGAGACCTGACCCGTCCGCGACGGGGGCCGGCGCGGCCATGGCATGATCGTGCGTATGCGTGAACGTGTGGTGGCCGCGTGCGACGGGGCTTCGAAGGGAAACCCCGGACCGGCCGGATGGGCGTGGGTGGTCTCGGACGGCGACGAGCGGAGCCCCGCCCGCTGGGAGGCCGGCCCGCTCGGCCGGGCCACCAACAACGTCGCCGAACTCACCGCCCTGGAGCGGCTGCTCACGGCCGTCGAGCCGGAGGTGCCGCTGGAGATCCGGATGGACTCCCAGTACGCGATGAAGGCCGTCACCACCTGGCTGCCCGGCTGGAAACGCAACGGCTGGAAGACGTCCGCCGGCAAGCCCGTCGCCAACCAGGACCTGGTCGTGCGCATCGACGCGCTCCTCGACGGCCGCACGGTCGAGTTCCGCTACGTCCCGGCCCACCAGGTCGACGGCGACCCGCTGAACGACTTCGCCGACCGCGCCGCCAGCCAGGCCGCCTCCGTGCAGGAGGCGGCGGGCAGCGCGCTCGGCTCCCCGGAGCCGCCGCCCTCGCCCGACACCCCGAAGGCGGCCGCGCCGCGCGGGAAGGCGCCCCGCCGCAGCGGCGGCGGAGCGTCCTCGTCGCGCACCATCAAGGCGAAGTTCCCCGGCCGCTGCCTGTGCGGCCGCTCCTACGCGGCCGGCGAGTCCATCGCCAAGAACGCGCAGGGCTGGGGCCACCCGGAGTGCCGCACCGCCGAGGCCTGAGCACGGCGGGGCCCGATCAGCTGTCGAAGGTGTAGAACCTCGTGTGGTCCAGCAGGTCCGCCGGACGCACGTCGTTCCACGGCTTCATCGTCTCGTCCACGTCCACGACGTCCGGCGTGCCGCCCACCGGCACGTACCCGGCTTCCGGATGCCGCTGCTGCCATTCGGCCCACAGCTTGTCGACGTAGGCGTGGTGCAGCCAGAACACCGGGTCGTTGGGGGAGACCCCGGTGGCCATCTGGCCGCCGACCCAGACGTGGACCCGGTTGTGCAGATTGACCCCGCGCCAGCCCTCCAGGTTGTTGCGGAAGCCGTCCGATGCGCTGTTGTACGGCGCCGCGTCGTACGTCGGTATCGACAGCACCGACTCCACCTCGGCGGGCGTCGGCAGCTCCCGCACGGCCGTGCCCAGCGAGCGGCGCAGGAACGTACGGCCGTCGACGCGTATGTTCACCGGCCAGTTGCCGGCCGACGCGGCGAACGGGCCGTCCATCACCCGGCCGTCCGAGCTGCGCCCGGTGCCGCCGAGGAAGTCCGGCGCCCACAGCGAGGCCCGGATGGTGCGGTCGGTGCTCCAGTCCCAGTACGGCAGTGCGACCGAGGAGTCCACCGACTGCAGCGCCTGCTCGAAGTCGAGCAGGAATCTGCGGTGCCAGGGCAGGAACGACGGTGAGCGGTGGCCGGTCCGCTCGCCGCTGTCGGTGTCCGACATGATGAACGCGTTGTGCGTGCGGACGAACTCGTCGTAGCGCCCGTTGCGCTTGAGTTCGAGGACCGCGGACACGAACCGCTTCTTCTCGTCGGCGGTCAGGGCGGCCTGGTTCTTGCGTACGGTCATGGTGCGCGATGCTCCGGAAGTCCTTGCGGGGGCGGTCAGTTGGCGGGGAAGGGCAGCAGCGGGGCACCCTGCAGCTCGTCCACGGCGGCCCGGGCGGCGGCGCGCGGGGTGGACACCGGGTCGTAGTGGCTGACGATGCTGATCCAGCTGCCGTCGGCGTTGCGCATCACATGCAGCGGTACGCCGTCGATCAACACCTCGTAGTCGCCGCCGTGTTCGTGGTGGTGGCCGCCGGAGACCGTCGTCATCGGCCGGCCCTGTATCCGGCGGCCCTTGTAGACCTCGTCGAAGCCCTGCGGCTTGGGCTTGGGCATGGGCATGGGCATGGGGTGGCCGTGGCCGGCGGCCGAGGCGGCGGGTGCCACGAGGGCGGTGACGGTGGCCGTCGCGGCCAGGGCCGCCGTCGCGGTGAGCGCGCGGCGCCGGGTGATGTCGGGCATACGGGTCCTCCTGGAGGGGTTCCGGTGGTGACGACGCATGCCTATCGGGGGCTCGGGGGCGGGAGGAAATCGCCCGGAACCGGTTGGCCCTGATCCGGACAATTGGCCACATGTCGTACGGGGTTGAACCAAGATGATCTTGCCGTGGCCGGGGTGCCACCTGCCCCGGAACGGGGAATTCCTTGCCGCGCCGGCCGCGTTTGCGGTGGACCTTCTCGTCCGCCGCCCGTCCGAGTGGCCCGGCTCACCACGCCAAAGTGACGCGATCGGGCAGCCCGCCGGCCCTGCTACCCTGCGGTGCCGTCCGGCCACGCTGGGTGAGAAGGCGGGCCAGCGCGTTCCCGCCCGTGCCGCCGCGCCCGGCCACCCCGGCTTCCCCCACCCCGGCTTCCCCCCACACCCGAGGAGTCCTGTCCATGGCCGTATCCGTCCCGTTCGACCAGACCCCGTCCGGTTACAGCCCGCAACGCGCCTACTGGCTGGCCCGCGCGGCCGACCTGGCCTACAAGGACCGCACCGTCATCGAGGACCAGGCCGCCCAGTGGGGCTTCGACCAGGTGCGTCACCACGAGACCCGGTTCACCCCGCCCTTCCCGCTGCAGGACACCCAGGCGTACACCATGGCCGGCGAGCGGATGATCATCACCGCGTTCCGCGGCACCGAACCCGCCCAGATCAAGGACTGGCTCACCGACGCCGCCACCCCGCCGAGGCCCGGACCCGGCGGCAACGGATACGTCCACCACGGATTCGCCGAGGCCCTGGAATCGGTCTACCCGGTCGTCCGCCACACCCTCGCCGAACTGCGCACCAACGGGCAGAGCGTGTACTTCACCGGGCACAGCCTGGGCGGCGCCCTCGCGATGCTGGCCGGCGCGCGGATGTACCTGGAGGAGCCGTACCTGGCCGCGGACGGCGTGTACACCTACGGTCAGCCGCGCACCTGCGACCGACTGCTCGCCGAGGCGTTCCACAAGGGATTCGGCGGCCGCATGTACCGCTTCGTCAACAACAACGACATCGTCCCCCAACTGCCGCCCGAGCCCGTCTTCACCCATGTCCGCGCCCTGCGCTACATCGACTCGCACGGCCGGCTGCACGAGAGCATGCCGATGCTGTCGGCGCTCGCCGACCGGGCCACCGGACTGACGGCCGACGCCTTCGCACCCGCCTCCGACGGCATCCGCGACCACTTCATGCACAACTATCTGGCGGCACTGGAGAAGAACCTCGGCTGAGCGCCTCGCACTGGGCGCCGCCGTCACCGCCTGCGGCTACGCGATCCACATGTTCACGTACGTCAGCGCAGCAGCCGGTCCAGGAAGGCATTGCCGAACACCCGGTGCGGGTCCAGGCGGTCGAGGGTCTCGACCGCCCGCGCCCACACCCGTGGCCCGAAGCTGCCGGGCACGGCCCTGTCCAGTACCTCGGCGTCGCTCCAGGCGGCCTGCGTCGTGTACCCCCAGCCCTTCGACCACTCCACGCGGGCGAGGGCGGAGCCGCCGCCGTAGCTGCGCAGCAGGAACCGCTCCAGCTCGCGCAGGAACTCCTCGGCGTACGGCGTGCCGGGCAGGGTCAGTACGTCCAGCCAGACCGCGGTGTCCCACTCGGGACGGTCCACCACCGGCCGCAGCGCGGACAGCAGCGGGACCCGGGCGCCGGGCACACCGGTCTCGGCCGGGTCGTCGAGACCCGTCACCCGGATCTCGACCGAGCCGTTGACCGGGAAACGGCCCCGTGCCGCGTACGCGGCCAGCCGCTCCCGGTAGAACCGTGTGAACTCGTGCACCACCCGCTGCACTCCGGCCCGCGAGGTGTGCACCGCGTACCCGTTCGCGGTCACCCGGAGCGTGGTCGGCCGGAGGTACAGCAACGTGTTCTTCGACGGCCCCCACAGGTCGGCGGAGTCCGTGGCCGCGAGCCCCAGCGAAGCCACGGTCAGCTGCGCGGCGCCCAGCTCCGGCGCCAGGTACCAGGCCCCGTTCGCCACCAGCCGCCCCACCAGATCGGCCACCGGCGTCGGCACGCTGTCGGAGAACGGGTAGTTGTACGGCGAGGTGACGTGCCGGGAGCCGGTCGGCCGCACCGGCGCGACGCTCCACCCCTTCAGCCACGGAAACTCGGTGAAGGCGAACCAGATCGCCTCGACGCGGCCCGAGCGCCGCAGAAAGCTCGCCAGGGTGCGCCCACCGGAGCCGGGCGCCGCGAACAGCTCGCGGGCCGGGACGTCCGTACGGCTGACGCACCGCAGGGGTGAGTCCGGACCGACCCGCAGCACCACCTCGGTGACGAAGGCCCGCCCGAGATGGGTCAGCAGCGCGGCGCAGTCCGCCTCCGCACGGCGGAACGTCCGCAGCACATACGCCCCGCGGTCCGCGTCCCACACCACGGCCGTCAACTCCAGCACGCGATTGCTGAGCGAGCCGTACATGGCCTCCGGCGGCGGGCGTTCACCGGCGGCCGGTACGGCGGTGCCGTGCGCGTCGATCGCCAGGGCACCGCCCAGGGTGAGGTCGCCCGGCGCGGGCGTCGCGGTCAGGCCGAGACCGTGCCCCTCCAGGAAGGTCAGCAGCGCCTCCAGGGTGACTCCGGTTCCGGCCCGGACCGCCGATCCCGACTCCAGCTTCAGCCCGGTCAGATGCCGGGTCGTGTCGACCAGCAGCACGCGGGTGTCCGGCCGCGTCCCCTCGGTGATCGTGAGCGGCGACCAGCCGTGGGAACAGCCCCGCGCGCGGACCCGCCGGCCGCTGCGCCAGGCCCAGTTCACCACGGCGAGCACCTGCTCCGGTCCGTCCGGGGCACAGGCCCACAGACCGTCGGCGGTGATCTCGCCCACCCAGTTGCGGTACGCCGAGCGATACAGCGCCACCTGCGCCGGAAAGTCCGGGAGTTCGGCCACTGCTACCGCCGGATCCGCCGCGATCAGCACCGGTACGGCGGCCAGCGCGGCGGCGCCGCGCAGCAGACCGCGCCGGCTGGGACGATCCCAACCACCGTTGGAGAGAGATAAGTTGTCCACGGAACGATCGATCACACGGTCAGGCTAAGCACCGCCCTGCCGCCGACGATGTTCCGTCGGCCCCTCTCACTCATGTGGGTGATACAGACACAGCTCGCCCGCCGGAGCGGCTCGTTCCGCAAGCCCCGGTGCCGGATGACACACTGGCGCCATGGACGAACGCGTAATCGGCAGGTCGGGTCAGTGGGCATCGGTGATCGGCCTCGGCACATGGCAGCTGGGCGCCGACTGGGGTGACGTGGACGCCAAGGAGGCGGAGTCCGTCCTGGAGGCCGCCGCGGAGTCGGGGGTCACCTTCTTCGACACGGCCGACGTCTACGGCGACGGACGCAGCGAGGAGACCATCGGCACCTTCCTGCGCACCCGCCCCGACCTGCATGTGCTGGTGGCGACCAAGATGGGCCGCCGGGTCGAGCAGATCCCCGGGAACTACGTCCTGGACAACTTCCGTACCTGGAACGACCGCTCCCGCCGCAACCTCGGGGTCGACCGCCTCGACCTGGTCCAGCTGCACTGCCCGCCGACGCCCGTCTACTCCACCGACGCGGTGTTCGACGCCCTGGACACCCTGGTCGAGGAGGAGCGCATCGCGGCGTACGGGGTGAGCGTGGAGACCTGCGCCGAGGCGCTGACCGCGATCGCCCGGCCGAACGTGGCGAGCGTGCAGATCATCCTCAACCCCTTCCGCATGAAACCCCTCTACGAGGTGCTCCCCGCCGCCCGCGAGGCCGGCGTCGGCGTCATCGCGCGCGTGCCCCTCGCCTCCGGCCTGCTGTCCGGCAGGTACACCAAGGACACGGTGTTCGCGGCCGACGACCACCGCACCTTCAACCGGCACGGCGAGGCCTTCGACCAGGGCGAGACCTTCTCCGGCGTCGACTACGAGACCGGTGTCGAGGCCGCCGCCGAGTTCGCCGCGCTCACCCCCGAGGGGTACACCCCGGCCCAGCTGGCGCTGCGCTGGATCATCGCGCAGGACGGCGTGACCACGGTGATCCCCGGCGCCCGCCACCCGGAGCAGGCCCGCGCGAACGCGGCCGCCGCCAAGCTGCCGCCGCTGCCCGAGGAGACGTTCACCGCGATCCGTGAGCTGTACGAGCGGCGGATCAAGGACCAGGTCGAGCACCGCTGGTAGGCACCGTTTGAACGAACGGCCGGACGGTTACACGCACCGCATGACGGCGGAGGGACGGCGCAGGGGCCGCAACGAGACCGAGGAGGAGCGGGCCGACCGGATGTGGGTGGAGCTCATCCAGGAGGTCCGCGTCGCCCAGACGGGCGTGCAGATCCTGTTCGGCTTCCTGCTGACCGTCGTCTTCCAGCCGAAGTACGGCACGCTGCCCCACACCGACCAGGTCATCTACATCGTGACCGTCGTCCTGGGCGCCTGCACCACCGGCGCCCTCGTCGGACCGGTCTCCCTGCACCGCCTGGTCTCCGGCCGCCGGGTCAAGCCGCAGGCGGTGCGGCTGGCGTCCCGGATGACCCTGGTGGGCCTGGTGCTGCTGCTCGCCACCATGACCTCGGCCCTGCTGCTGATCCTCCGGGTGGCCACGCACGGCACCTATGTGCCTGCGTTGGTGGCGGCGGTCGTCGTCTGGTACCTGCTGTGGTGGCTCGGCCTGCCCCTGTGGGCCCGCCGCCGGCACGAGTCCCGGTCCGAGGCCGAGGACGGGGACGTGCGCCCGCCCGGGGCCGGGGGCGGCCGTACGGCCGGGTCATGATCCCCCGGCGTGCCCGGCCGGGTCAGCCCGCGGAGAGGATCTCGGCCAACAGTTCGTCGACGGGGGCGCGTTCCCGCCCCGGCGGCACGATCCGGTGAGTCTCCCGCAGGAACGCGGCGACCGCGGGCGCCCAGGCGAACACCACGGCGTGCTGCCGGCCACCGTCCGGGCGGACGTCCCCGAGGAACTCCATGCGCAGCTCATGCCACGCGCCGGTCGCGGCCGGCCGCAGCCGTACGTCGCCCACACCGACGGGCCGCGCCAGCCCCTCGGAGAGCATCTCCCGGTCCAGCCGCCAGCAGGCCAGCACCCGGCCGTCGTGACCGAAGACGGCGGTGACGGCGAACGGGTCGCCGGCGTCGTAACGGAGATGGGCCAGCACGGGGCACCGGCCGGTGCCTTCCGAGTGGAGTTGCACCACCAGGGTCTTGTGCACGAACTCGGTCACGCGAGGGCCTCCGGCGACGATCGGCTCAGGACCCTCTAGTACCCCCATGACGCCCGGGATGCTCAACCCCGCGACGGATTCCCGCCGGCTCCGCGCAGCGCGGCCAGGCAGCTGCCGAAGGCCTGCTGGAGTTTGTCCAGGCGCCGGACCATGTCGTCCTCGTAGAAGTCCTGGGCGTCGTCGAAGGTCAGCTCCTCGAACGCCCTGGTCGCCTTCTGCAGGCTGCCGTAGAACTTCGTCCGCCGCTCCTGGATCCGCAGCTCGTGGTCGGCCTCGACCGCCTCGGCGACGAGCGACTTCATGGTGTCGTAGGCCTCGGTGGCCCACTCGCCGGTGTCCTCGCCGTCCACCAGCTCGTCGAGCAGCGACAGATGGCGCTCGGCCTCCTCACGCAGGTCGGCCGGAGCGTCGACGGTCTGCCCGGCCGGCGTCCTGATCTGCCCGGACTCGGCGATCTGCCGGACGTACCCGATCCGGTCGGCGGCCCGGCTCTCGGCCGCGACGGCCCTCTTCAGGTCGACGGTCCGTACGACGTCACGCGCCACCTCCGCCTGCAGCTCGGGGTCTTCCCGCAGCCGGTCCAGCGGCCCGTGGTGGGTGACATGGCCGCCCTCGAACAGCGCGCGGGCGAGTCCCCGGCGTGGCGGCCCGGAAACGCGCCACCGGCGCCGGTCAGTCCTGCGGCACCCGGAACGTCTGCAGGAACGTCCTCAGCGCCAGCCGGTTCGCGGCGTCGGCCCAGGCCGCGGCCGGTGTCGTGAAGCGCAGCGAGAAGCCGTCGCCGCCGCCCGTCAGCAAGCCACGCCCGAAGGTGTGCACCCGCGCGTCCCCCGTCCCCGCCAGCCACTCCAGGTCGGCCGCCCGGTACCCCTGGTACGTGGTGGCGCGGACGGCGCGCACGCTCTGGTAGCCCGGCAGCCGCCGCAGTCCGGGCTCGACGTCGTCCCGCCAGACGGCCACGGGGTCGTCGAGGCCGACATGCTCGGTGTGGGTCACCGCGAGGGTGGGGGAGCTGCCGCCCCGGCCGAAGATGACGCGGTAGGCGCCGCTGACGCGGGTGGTGGTCAGCCGCTGCCAGCCGTCCGGCAGGGCGACGGAGAAGCCCTCCGGGGCGGTGTAGCGGTGGTAGCCGGCCGGCAGGGCGGGGGAGGCGCTCGGAGCCGGGGCCGGGGAGGAGGACGAGGGGCCAGCGGTGTGCCGGCCGGACGGGGTGGCCGAGGCGGTGGGGCGGGCCGGTGCCTGCGCGCCGCCGGTGCCCGGCAGCTGGTGGGTGGCCGCGAGCACGGCGGCGACGACGGTGACCACGGCCAGCGCGGTACCGGCCGCCAGGATCCGTCTGCCCGGTTCCCGCCCGGCGAGGCGGACACCGGCGTACGCGGCGCGCAGCCGGGGCACGGGGGCCGGCTCACGGTCGGCGTCGGCGTCCTCGTCGAGGGCCCGGATCAGGGCCTGCCTGACCACCGGCCGGGACAGCCGTTCCCGCGAGTTCTTCCGCAGCAGCCCCTGTACGGCCTGGGTGAGCGGGCCCGTGCGCAAGGGAGTGCGCAGCGGCAGCCGGTCCACGGCCTTCAGGGTGGCGTCGGGCCTGCCGCGGTCGCGGAACGGCGGCCGCCCCTCCACCATCGTGTACAGCAGCGCACCCAGCGCCCACAGGTCGGCGGCCGGTCCGATGCGCTCGTCGCGGGCCTGTTCGGGCGAGGCGTACGACGGTGCCGCGAGCCGTGGCACCAGGGTCGCGCCGGCCAGCCCGAACCCGGCGACCACGACCGGGCCGCTGTCCCGGACGAAGACCTGACCGGGGCTCAGCTCGCCGTGCGTGATGCCCTCGTCGTGCGCGGCCTGCAGCACGTCGAGCAGTTCCAGGCCGACCCGGGCCGCCCGCGCGACGTTGAACGCGCCCTCGCGGTCGAGGAGTTCGACCAAGGGTGTGCCGTCGATCCACTCGGTGACCGTCCACAGGGTGCCGGCCTCCACCACGGCGTCGACGACCGTGGCGACCTGGCCGGGGCACAGCAGCCTCATGGTCTCGGAGGTCCGGACGACACGGGCCGTGACCCGGCGCGCGCCGTCGTCGGCGGAGGGTTCCGGCAGGGTGGTCTGGGCCACCAGCCGGGGCTGCTCCGCCGCCACGTCCTCGGCGTACCACCACAGGCGGTTCGTCTCGCGGGCGAAGACCTCCAGGAGCCGGTACCGGCCGGCGACCAACTCGTGTGCGGAGACATGCGCCTTGGTCATGGTCATCCCTCGCTGAAACCCCTGTTTCGTGTCTCAGAGAGGTACGGGGGGCGTGCGGGGGTGCGTTCAAAGAATCCGTGACTCTGCGCCGTTCCTGCCTTTCATTCAATTCTTCGAAAGGGCTTGCGAGTTTGGGATGGTCGCGCCCGGCGGTCGTTCGACCTGCGGGTAACCGAGGGTAAATTCCCGGGCGCGGCCCTGGCTCACACCAGCCGGCGAGTCACCACAGCCCGAACCGCTCGGCCCAGCCGGTGAGCTCCCGTGGTGTCGTATTGCCGCCGCACACCACGAGTCCGATCCGGGCGCCGCCGCCGACCCTGGCCACGACCTGGCGGGCCGCCGGCAGCAGACAGCCCGCGGCCGGCTCGGCCCACACCTTGGCGTGGTCGGCGAGCTCCAGCGAGCCCTGCACCGCGTCCCGGTCCGGCACCACCAGCACCTCCTCGACCAGCGCGGACACATGGTCGTACGTCAGCTGGGACACGGAGGGCGCGCTGAGCGTGGTCACCAGGGACGACACGGACACCGGCACCGGTCCGCCCGCCCTCAGCGCGGCGGACATGGCCTCGGCGCCCCCGGTCTCCACGCCCCAGACGCGCACGCCGGGACGCCGGGCGGCGAGGGCCGCGGCGATGCCGGCGATCAGACCGCCGCCGCCGATGCTGACCACGACGTCCGTCAGGCCGTCCTCCGCATCCTCGGCCAACTCCAGCCCGGCCGTGCCCTGTCCGGCGATCACCACCGGGTCGTCGAACGGGTGGACCAGGGTCAGCCCCTCGTCCCGCAGCCGGGCCATCAGCTGGAACGCGCTGTCCATGCCGTCGGTCAGCCGCACCTGCGCCCCTGCCCGCCCGGCGAGGGCGATGGAGCGCTCGGGCGCGGTGCGGGGCATGACCACGGTCGCCTTCACGTCGAGGGCCGCGGCCATCACCGCGAGGGCGATCCCGTGGTTGCCGCCGCTGACCGCGACCACGCCCGCCGCCCGCTCGGCCTCGCTCAGCGACAGCAGCTTCGCCGTCGCTCCCCGTGCCTTGAACGAGCCCGTGCGCTGGAGCAGTTCGAGCTTGGCGGTGACGGGGACGCCGAGCAGCTCGGTCAGGCCCGGACTCGGCACGGTCGGCGTCCGCACGACGTGCCCGGCGATCCGCTCCGCCGCGGCTTCGATCTCCCTGATGCCGATCAAGGTGCTTCACCCTTCCGGCGCGGGGGTGAGGGCCGCGCCGATCGCACCCTGACCCGCGCGCACTCCCGCGGTCAACACGGTTTCGCAGCCGCCCTGCACCTCGCGGCCCACCAGGAAGTTCGGCAGCCGGAACAGGTCCCCGGCCGCCTGGGACGCCAGTGGCGCCTCCGAGGGCAGCGCCCGGGTGGCGGTCGCGTGCGCGCGGACCTGGGCCGGCGCCGCGGTACGGCCGCCCCGTGGCGTCGATCAGCGGGGCGGTCTTCGCGGCGGGCCTGCACCTCACGGCCGGGACGGTGACGGGGTGACGGAATGGGTGGTCGGTGCCCCGGCCGCTGGGCCGGGGCCCGGTCTGTTGCCGATCAAGACGCGGGTACGACGACGGGGTTGCCCGTGCGGCGCGGAACATGCTGTGAAGGTTCAGTGCTGCTGGGACTTCTGCGGCGTCAGCTCGCTCGGGCGCACCACGACGAAGCCCTCCCCCCGGAGCATCAGCTGCACGGCTTCACCGGAACCGCCGCGCAGCATCGAGCCGATGGACTGGGAGCGGTGCAGCGAGGTCTCCAGGTGCGCGGTCCAGCCGACCACCGCATCCGTGTCGACGTACACCGGCGACTGCGGGGAGACCGGTATGACCAGCGGGTTGCCCTCGCAGACCAGACCGAGCCGGCCCTGTCCGCCGAACACGCTGTTGAACAGACCGCCGCCGGCGATGCCCGACCCCTTCACCGTCCTGATGTCGTACGACAGCGAGGCGTCGAAGCACAGCACGTTGCGGCCGTTGACCGTGAACTGGTCGCCGGCCTCGACCTCGACGATGAAACAGTTCTGTGCCTCGTGCGCGAACCAGGCCTCACCCTGCCCGCGCACCGCCATGAGGGGCAGTCCCTCACCGGTGACCGCACGCTTCAGCATGCCGCCGACGCCCTGCCCCTTGCGCTCGAACCTGAGGCTGCCGCGATGGGCGATCATCGCGCCCTGGCGGGCGTACATCTCGCCGTTCACCGCGTACTTGATGCACTTGGCGTTCTCGACGGACATGCCCGGCTCCACGGCCGGCTGCACCACGTGCTCACTGGAAAAGAGATCACCCTTCATGCGGGGCATGGTGTCCCGGACCATGCCGTTCCGCCAAGATCACGGAAAGTCCGCCGCCACCCGCTGTCAGCGATACGCGTTCGTGCGAGGTCTGATGCGACGTCGGTCACATTCAGGCCCGGGAACCTGGGGGATTGGGTCGACGTCTCCACAGCCGACACACAGTTGGTCAGGGTGTGATCACTCTGTGGCGCACATTCGTAAAGGATTGCCATAGAAGATCGCGAAATCGATCATTCCGTCTTTACGTGGACATGACTGATCCGTAAGGGTTACGCCCTGGGGCCCGACCAGCCCCCGTGACGCGGAACCGCGTCATGCGTCAAGGCGGTTGGGGATCCCGGCTGCCTCAGAACGAAGGAACCCTGATCCTTGCGTAGACCTCACATACGCAGTGTGGCCGTCGCCATCGCGGTGACCACCGCTGCCACGGGTCTGGCCGGTACGGCTTTCGCGGGTCCCTCCACGGGGGCGGAGCGGTCCTCGGCGGCCGCCACCACGGACGCCACCGCGGTGGTCGAGGCGGCGCGCACCGCGGCCTTCGCCCACGCCTCGGCGACCGGCGTCTCCCAGGGCGACGAACTGCACGCGCAGGACGTGATGTTCGACCCCGAGGGTGCCCGGCACGTCCGGTTCGTCCGCACGCACGACGGCATGCCCGTGCTCGGCGGCGACCTCGTCGTCCACCTCGACCACCAGCTGGCCTACGCCGGCGTGACCCGCGCCGCCGGCCACGCCGTCCAGCCCGCCACCACCACGGCCAAGCTGACCGCGGACCAGGCCGCAGCCAAGGCCGCCCAGGCCGCCAAGGGCGACGCGGGCACCGCCCAGCTCGTCGTCGACGCGCGCGGCGGATCCTCCGCCCTCGCGTACCAGGTGACGGTGACCGACCAGAACGGCACCAACACGGTCGTCATCGACGCCGTCACCGGCAAGGTGCGCAGCAACACCCCCGACAGCGACGAGTTCCTGTCGCCGAAGCTGCTGGAGAGCCTGCGCAAGCACGGCGAGACCGCCGACCCGGCCAGCGGCACCGCCTCCGCCGCCCCCGAGTCCCTGCTCGGCTCCGGTGCCTCCGGTGCCGCGAGCTACCCGTCGGCCGCCAAGGGCACCGGCAAGACCCTCTTCGTGGGCACCGTCGGCCTGACCACCACGGCGACCTCGCGCGGTCACTACCAGCTCAAGGACCCGAGCCGGTACGGCACCGAGACGCGGGACGCCAAGGGCTCGACCACCGAGAAGTTCGGCTCGGGTGCGAAGTTCACGAACACGACCGACGTGTGGGGCAACGGCACGACCGGCAACCGTGCCAGCGCCGCCGCCGACGCCCAGTACGGCATCACCAAGACCCTGGACTTCTACAGGGCCACCTTCGGGCGCAAGGGCATAGCCGACAACAGCAAGCCCGCCCAGGGCATGGTCCACTGGGGCAACAAGGTCGCCAACGCCTTCTGGGACCCGACCTGCAACTGCATGCTGTACGGCGACGGCGACGGCCAGATGTTCAAGAAGCCGCTCGTCGTCCTCGACGTCACCGGTCACGAGCTGACGCACGGCGTGGTGGACGCGACCGCCAAGCTGGCGCCGACCTATGTCGACTCCAACGGCAACCAGTACGGTGAGCCCGGCGCGCTGAACGAGTCGCTCGCGGACATCTTCGGCTCCAACGTCGAGTTCTACGCCAACAACCCGAAGGACACGCCGGACTACCTGATCGGCGAGAAGCTGGGCCTCGCGCAGAAGTTCCTGCGCCGTCTCGACCACCCGTCGCTCGACAAGCTCGAGGGCACGATCGACTACTGGTCGCCGGACACCTATTACACCGAGGTGCACGCCGGGTCCGGTGTCTCCTCGCACGCCTACTACCTCCTCGCGGAGGGCAGCGGCAAGAAGACCATCAACGGGGTCAACTACGACTCGCCGACCTACGACCACTCCACGGTCAAGGGCATCGGACGCGCCAAGGCCACCGCGATCTTCTACCGTGCGCTCACCCGCTACATGGTCTCCACGACCTCCTTCCACGACGCGCGCATCGCGACGCTGAAGGCGGCCAAGGACCTGTACGGCGCGAACAGCACCGAGTACAAGACGGTGGACAAGGCGTGGGCCGCGGTCAACGTCACCGCCGCCAACACGCCGGCCAAGCACTGACAGAGCCGCCGTAGTCCTGGATGCCCCGCCTCGCGCGGGGCATCCGCATGTCCGGGGCCCGCACGGCCGTTTCTTCAACTGTCCTACGGCGCAGGCAGATCCGCTCCGCGCCACCGACGGCCCGTGACCCTCGGCGCCCGGCGCGAGCGGCTGTACTCGCCCGCATCCGGCAACCCGCCGAGGTGCGCGTCCTCGGTGGCGGCGGGACCATGACGTCCGTGGGATACGCAGGCACGTCCCGGACGGTCCGCAGGCGAACCCGGCGGGTCCGGCGCGTTCCGGGGCCTCGCGCGATGACCGGCCGGTTCGGACGCGTCCGCCGCGTCGCCGCCGTCCTGCTCACGGCCGTCGTCTGCCAGTCCGCGCCCGCCCGGGCGGGCGCGCTGCCCGCCTCCGCCGAGCAGGCCTCGGGGGTGGTGACCTGGGCGGCGAGCGCCGACCGCATGGGCGAGGGCACCGCCGGAGAGGGCTACCGGCTGATCGTGCACACCAGCGTCGGCGGCGACGATCTGCGCATCCGTCTGAGCAATGCCTTCGGCGACCGCTCGCTGACCGTGGACAGCGTCTACGCCGGAGTGCGCAGCGAGGGAGCCGCCCTGCGGCCGGGCAGCAACCGGCCGCTGACCTTCGGCGGCGCCCGTACGGTCATCGTCCCGGCGGGTGCCACCGCCTGGAGCGACCCGCTGCCCGGCCGTCTGCGCGCGGGCAGCGATCTGGTGGTCAGCCTGTACACCCCGGCCGCGGCGGGACCGGCGACCGGCCACTGGCCGGCCATGCAGACCTCCTACACCGGCCGGGGCGACCACACCGCCGAGCAGAGCGGCGCCGACTGGACGCGGACCACCGGCTCCTGGTGGTACCTCGACGCCGTGTCCGTACGGCCCTCCCGCAGCGCCACCGGGGCCGTGGTCGCGCTCGGTGACTCCATCACCGACGGCTGGCACTCCACCACGGACCTGAACCGCCGCTGGCCCGACTACCTGGCCAGACGCCTGCACACGGCCCACGCGGCCGTCCAAGGCGTCGCCGACGAAGGTATCTCGGGCAACCAGGTGCTCACCGACGGCTTCGGGCAGAGCGCCCTGCACCGCCTGGACCGGGACGTGCTGTCCCTGCCCGGTGTGCGCACCGTCCTCCTCTTCGAGGGGGTGAACGACCTCAAGGCGCACCCCGGCGTCACCGCGCAGGATCTGATCGCCGGCTACCGGAAGATCGCCGAGCGGGTGCACGCGGCGGGCAAGTGCGTGGTCGTCGCCACGATCGGCCCCTTCGAGGGCCGGCCCGAATGGCGCCCGGCCGCCGAGGCCGTACGCCGGGCAGTGAACCGATTCGTCCGCGCCGACGGGGAGTTCGACGCGGTCACCGACTTCGACCGTGTCCTGCGCAGCCCCCGTGCCCCCGCCCGGCTGCTCGCGCGCTTCGACGGCGGTGACCACCTCCACCCCGACGACCGGGGCATGCGGGCGCTGGCCGACGCAGTCGGCCTCGGCAGCCTCGACTGCGCCCGCTCACCGGAGGGCCGGCCGGCTCACCCCGCCCCGGTCGGCTCCGGTGCGATCAGCCCCCGGCGGTAGGCGATCGCCACCGCCTCCGCACGGCTCGCGGCACCCAGCTTGGCCAGGATGTTGGAGACGTGCACGCTCGCCGTCTTGCCGCTGATGAACAGCTCCTCGCCGATCTGCCGGTTGCTGCGGCCCCGCGCCAGGAGCCGCAGCACCTCCTGCTCCCGGGCGGTCAGCGGAGCGGCACCGGCCGTGGGGGTACCGGCGGCGGTGAGACGGCCCCGGCGGGCCAGCGCGTCGATCCGTGCCAGCAGCGGTGCCGCGCCCAGTGCGCGCGCCGTCGACTCGGGCGTGCGCAGTTCCTGCGCCGCCTCCGCCCGCCGCTCGACGGCCAGCAGCGCCTCCGCGTACCGCACCCGGCAGCGGGCCTGTTCGTACGCATCGCCGTACGCGAACGCTGCGACCGCCTTCTCCCAGGCCGACGGGTCAGGGCCGGAGACGGCCGTCGCCCACTCCGCCTCGGCGCGGGCGAGCCAGGCCTGGCCCTCGGGCCCCTGCGGACGGCCCTCCTCGTCCCGCGCGGCCGACGCCCGCGCCTGTGCCACCAGGTCGGTCGCGGTCTCCGCCCAGCCGCGCAGCGCCGACTCGTCCCCGGCACGCCGCAGTTCCACGGCCCGGTCGGCGACCGCCGTGAGGCAGAGCGCGGCGAGCCGGACCGTGACATCGGGCCGCCGCCCCGAGTCGTCGCCGAGCGCGCCGAGCGCCGCCCGCATCCGCTCCACGGCCGCCTCCGGGGCGCCGCGCAGCGCGGCGGCGTCGGTGAGGGCGATGCCGGCGACCAGGGTGCCCATCCAGTTGAACGGCCCCTCCAGCAGCGCCTCGGCCCGTCCGACGGCCCCGGCGTCGCCCCGCGCCACCGCCACGTACAGCGCGGGGCCCGCCGCGAAGGCGCCCGTGGCCGGCAGGACGGCCGCGGCCTCGGCCGCCGTACCCAGGCAGTCGTCCCACCGGCCGAGCGTGTACAGCGCCAGCAGCTGGAGATACCGCATCTCCAGCGGATACGGCGAGGACAGCAGCCCGCTCCGGCGGGCCCGCTCCAGCCCCTCCGCCAGCAGGGGCAGACATGCCTGCGGATCGCCGGCCTCCAGGCGGCTGATGGCCTGGTTGAACAGCGCCCGCATCTCCACGGGACCGTGTCCGGCGGACCGTGCGAGCTCCCGGGCCCGCTGCAGCCGCTCCTGGCCCTTAGCGGAGCACCGGCCGCCGCCTTCGAAACTCGCCAGGGTGATCAGCAGATCGGCCTGCGCGTCGGCCATGCCCAGTTCTTCGGCGACGCGCAGGGCACGGTGGGCGATGCTCAGGGCCTGGTCGTCCGGGCCGAGATGGCGGGCCGCCATGACATGGGTGGCCGCCGCCCACACCCAGGTCCGCGACGGCGGCTCGGCGGGGATCAGCGCCAGTGCCTCGCTGCTGTACCGGTAGGCCGCCTGGAGCCGGTCCACGGTGAGCAGGTTGCCGGCGAGGGTGTATCGGATCCGGGCGGCGAGCGCGGAGTCGGCGTCCTGGCCGACCTCGGCGAGGGCGGCCCGGGTGAGGGAGACCGCCCGATGGGAGTCCCCGGCCTGCGCGGCCGCGGCGGAGGCCCGCAGGGTCAGCGTGACGGGCGCGACCCCGTCGGCGCTCGGCCGGGCCTCGGCCGGCACCGACGACCACAGGTCCAGTGCCGTCTCCAGATGCCGCAGCTCCTCGGCCGGCGCACCCAGCCGCCGGGCGTGGTCGGCCGCCTCCAGGCAGGCGGCGAGCGCCCCCGGCAGGTCGTGGCTCTCGCGCGCGTGGTGGGCGCGCTCGGCCGCGGTTTCCGGTGCGCGGCCGCGGGCGGCGAGCAGCCGCGCGTACGCCCCGTGCAGCCGGGACCGCTCGCCGGGCAACAGGTCGGCGTAGACCGCCTCGCGGGTGAGGGCGTGCCGGAAGGCGTAGGTGTCGCCGTCCCCGGGAACGAGCAGCTGCCGTCCGAGAGCCTCGCGCAGCGCCGCCTCCAGGTCCTCCTCGGGGAGCCCGGCCGCCTCGCGTAGCAGCTCGTGCTCCACCCGGCGCCCGGCCACGGCGGCGGTGCGCAGCACCTGCTGGGCGGTCTCGGTCAGCTGCTCGACCCGGATGAGCAGCAGGTCCGCGAGCCCGCTGGGCACCCCGTCGGCGTCCGCGCCGGCCGCCGCGAACAGCTCCTGCGCATAGAACGCGTTGCCCTCCGCGCGGGCCACGATGCGGCGCACGACGGCCTCGGGCAGCGGGCGCTCCTCCAGCGCCCGCACCAGCCGTGCGACCTCGGGATCGGGCAGCGGCCGCAGCTCCAGCCGCTCCACGGCAGGCAGCCGCACCAGTTCGGCGAGCAGCGGGCGCAGCGGGTGGCGGCGGTGCAGATCGTCCGCCCGGTAGGAGGCGAGGACCGCGAGGCGCCGCTCGGGGCCGCCGCCCGACCGGTGCAGCACACCCCGGCTGAGCAGGAAGCGCAGCAGGTCCCGGGAGGACTGGTCGGCCCAGTGCAGGTCCTCCAGGACCAGCAGCAGCGGTGCCACGGCGGCCAGTTCGGCCAGCAGCCCGGCGACGTCCTCGAACAGCCGCAGCCGCCCGTCCGGACCGCCCGCCGGGTCCGTCCCCGCACCCAGCAGCCGGTCCACCGCCGGATGCGCGGCCAGTACGGCCGTGAAGCGCGCGTCGGCGCCGAGCGCGCCGAGGACCTCGGTGAACGGCAGATACGGCAGACCGACGTCGCCCAGGTCCACGCAGTGCCCGGTGACCACGGTCGTCCCCGCCCGCGCCGCCCGCCCCGCGACCTCCTCCAGCAGCCGTGTCTTGCCGACCCCCGCGTCCCCGGCGACCAGCACCGCGCGCGCCGCCCCACCCCGGGCACCCTCCAGCACACCCATGAGCCGGGCCACTTCCTCGTCCCGCCCGATCAACGGCGGCGCACTGAAGGCGATCTGCGACACGCCCCCCATCCTGACACGCCGGCGCGCCATGACTCGCAGCCGCGTGGTCAGGGAACTCCCCCGAGCCGGCAGGCACTCAACCCCGCAAGGTCTCGGCCCAGTTCTCCGGCACCCGCCCCGCAGGCCCCGGTACCGGCTGATCCGAAGGATGACTGACCGGCGGCGCGAGGTCAGGCCCCGAGGTGTACAACTCATCCGTCGCGTAGTTCCAGAACCACTCCTCACCCGGCTCGAAACTCCGGATCACCGGATGCCCCGTCGCGCGATAATGCGCGGTCGCATGCTTGGCGGGGGAGTCGTCGCAACATCCGATGTGCCCGCACTGCGCGCACCGCCGCAGATGGAACCACCAGCCGCCGGCCTCCTCGCACTCCGCACATCCCGGACCGCTGGGCGGGACGCCCGGGTCGACTGCGTCGACAGCGTTCATACGGTCACCTCCACTTCCTCCGGCACCTCCGCGGTGAGCGGCAGCAGCACCTGGAAGCGGGTGTCGCCGGGCACCGATTCCAGGCGCAGGCTGCCGTGGTGCTTGTTGACGACGATCCGCCAGGAGATGTCCAGGCCCAGCCCGGTGCCCTCGCCGACCGGTTTGGTGGTGAAGAACGGGTCGAAGATCCGGTCCTTGATCGCGGGCGGCACGCCGGGCCCGGTGTCCCGGAACTCCACCAGCAGCCGCTCGTGGTCGAGCGCGGTCCGTACGGTCAACGTGCCCGTGCCGCCCGCGCCGTTCATGGCGGACACCGCGTTGTCGATCAGGTTGGTCCACACCTGGTTCAGCTCCGCCGGATAGGCGGGCACCGGCGGGAGCGTGCGGTCGTACTCCTTCACGACCTCGATACCGGCGCCGATCTTGCCGGAGAGCATCAGCAGGGTGCTGTCGAGGAGTTCGTGCACGTCCACCACGCGGTAGGGTGCCCGGTCCAGCTGCGAGTACTGCTTCGCCGCGTCGACGAGATGCGAGATGCGGGTGGTGGAGTCCTCGATCTCGCTCATCAACAGCTCGGTCTCGATGGTGTAGTTGAGCCAGCCGATGGCACCGGCCAGGATCTCCTCGTCCACGGCGGCGGCCACCTGCTCCAGCCAGTCGACGTCGAGCCCGGCCTGCACGAAGGTCGGAGCCAGCTGCCAGCCGTGGTCGATCCCGTGGTCCTGAAGCCAGTCGGTGAGCAGATCCTCCCGGTCGGCGGCCTCCAGCGGGCTGAGCACCGGGGCCTTGGCGACCCGTTCGGCGGTGCGCTCCTGGATCTCGATCAGGCTCGCCAACGCGTCGCGGGAGAAGGGGCCTTCGGCGATCACGGCGAGCTTGTGCCGCATCTTGGCGACCCGTTCGCGCAGGGTGGCGGTGGCCCGGACCGCGGCCGCGGCCGGGTTGTTCAGCTCGTGCGTGAGCCCGGCCGACAGCGAGCCGAGCGCCAGCAGCCGCTCCCGCTGCCCGATCGCCGCCTGGGTGTTCTTCGACCCGAAGAACAGGCCCTCCAGCAGGTGTACGGCCATCGGGAACCACTCGGTCATGACGTCGGCGAAGATGTCCGCCGGCAGCACGAAGAACCGCGTCGGCTCGGTCACCCGCATCGAGTTGTTGTAGACCTGCCGCACCCGGTCACCGAGGTAGGCCTGCATCGCGCCGGCGTACACCCCGGGCTGCGAGGCGCGGGTGACCTCCACGTCGTCGCCGCCGACCCGGCGGGAGAGCACGACCGTGCCCTCGATCATCACGAAGAAACAGGTGGCCGGATCCCCCTCGGTGTACACCGGACCGGGCTGGAACAGCTCCACCCGCCCCTCGCTGCACAGCCGGCCCAGCTGCTCCGGGCTCAGCTTCTCGAAGAGGAACAGCGAGCCGATCTCCTTGGGGCTGCACGGCACGATCTGCCCGCTCATGACTGCTCCTGCCCGTTCATGACTGTTCCAGATACCGGTGGACGAGCATCACGGCCATGGCTCCCTCTCCGACGGCGGACGCGACCCGCTTTGCGGACTCGGCACGGGCGTCACCCGCCACGAACACGCCGGGGACGCTGGTCTCCAGGTGGTACGGCGGCCGGTCCAGCTCCCAGCCGGCCGGCGGCCGCCCGTCGGCGGTCAGATCGGGCCCGGCCAGGATGAACCCGCGCTCGTCACGCAGCACCGCGTCGCCCAGCCAGTCGGTCAGCGGGGCGGCACCGATGAACACGAACATCCAGTGCGCGTCGACCCGTTCGGTCTCACCGGTCACGGTGTCACGCAGCGTCAGCTGCTCCAGGCGGTCCACGCCGTGCGCCGCGTCCACCACGGTGTGCGGGCGCACCGAGATGTTCGGCGCCTCGTTGATCTGCTGGATCAGGTAGTGCGACATCGAGGCCGAAAGGTCGGGGCCGCGCACCAGCAGCGTCACCGACTTCGCGCCCCGGGACAGGTACATCGCCGCCTGGCCCGCCGAGTTGGCGCCGCCGACGATGTAGATGTCCTGCCCCTGGCAGGAGGCCGCCTCGGTCAGTGCCGAGCCGTAGAACACACCACACCCGGTGAGACCGGTGCAGCCCTGGGCCTGGAGCTGCCGGTACTGCACGCCGGTCGCGAGGATCACGCTGTGCGCGGCGATCGCCGAGCCGTCCGCGAACCGTACGACCCGGGCGGCGCCGTTGACCTCGAGTCCCGTCACCTCGCGGGTGGTCAGGATCTCGGCGCCGAACTTGGCGGCCTGCCGGCGCGCCCGGTCGGTGAGCTGGGCGCCGGAGACGCCGTCGGGGAAGCCCAGGTAGTTCTCGATCCGGGAGCTCTGCCCGGCCTGCCCGCCGGTCGCCGACCGCTCCACCAGCACGGTCCTGAGCCCCTCGGAGGCCCCGTACACGGCCGCGCCGAGCCCGGCCGGACCGCCGCCGATCACGATCAGGTCGTAGAAGTCGGCCGTCGGCGTGGTCGCGAGGCCCACCCGCGCCGCCAGCTCGGGCGCCTCCGGCTCGACCAGTGTGCCGCCGTCCGGCGTGATCACCAGCGGCAGCCGCCGCCCGTCCGCCCCGGCGGCCGCCAGCAGCCGCTGCCCCTCGGGCTCCTCCACCGAGTACCAGCGGTAGGGCACCTGGTTGCGGGCCAGGAACTCGCGCACGTCCGACGATCGCGCCGACCAGCGGTGCCCGACGACCTTGGTGCTGGGCACGGGTTTGTAGGCGCTGCTGCGCCACGCCTGAAGCAGGTCGTCGAGGACCGGATAGAGCTTCTCCTCCGGCGGATCCCAGGGCTTGAGCAGGTAGTGGTCGAGATCGACGACATTGATCGCGTCGATGGCGGCGTTGGTGTCCGCGTACGCGGTGAGCAGCACCCGCCGCGCCCCCGGGTAGACGTCCAGCGCCTGTTCCAGGAACTCGATGCCGTTCATCTGCGGCATGCGGTAGTCGGCCAGGATCACCGCCACCAGGTCGCCGCGCAGCTTCAGCTCGCGCAGCGCCTGGAGCGCGGACTCCCCGGACTCCGCGCGCACGATCCGGTACGACTCGCCGTAGCGCCGCCGCAGATCGCGGGCGACGGCACGGGAGACTCCCGGGTCGTCGTCCACGGTCAGGATGACGGTCCGCGCTGCGTCGGCGGCCTGTGCCATACGTCTCCCACCCCGAGCGTTGGTTCCACGGGCCGGTGTCATGGAGACCACCGCACCGGTTCCCAGCCATCGTATGTTCGATCGCCCCGGTCCGCCCTGGGGTACGACAGGCAGCACGCCCGGCCCGCCCGCCGCTCACCCGAGGAATCGCCCGACGGCAGGTGGGGGAGACAGGCGTGCCCGTGGGCGACGGTGACCCATAGTGGGCACCACCAGCATCACGAGCGCGGCGACGAGGAGACCCACGCATGACACGCCCGATCACGGCAGGGGTGGACGGCACCGAGGAGAGCCTGGCCGCGCTGGAGTGGGCGGGCCGGGAGGCCGTACGCCGTGGGCTGCCCCTGCGCATGGTGCACGCCTGGCGGTACGCCGAGTCGCTCGCCACCGCGGACCGGGACACCCAGCACGGCTGGGTGTCGCAAGGGGTGGCGGAGGCCGTGCGGGCCGTCTCGGAGCGGCATCCGGGGCTTGAGGTGGGCGTCGACGTGGTCGAGGGCGAGCCCGTGCACGCGCTGGCCCGGGCCGCGGCGGAGGCGGAGATGCTGGTGCTGGGCTCGCGCGGGCACGGGCCCGTGATCGGGTTCCTGCTGGGGTCGGTCGGCCAGCAGGTGATCGCCGAGGCCGACCGGCCGGTGGTCCTGGTGCGGGCCGGGGACCAGCCGGCCGCCGAAGCCGCCGGGCGGGACGTCGTGGTCGGCCAGCACGGCGACGCGGAGGACAGCGCGGCCACCCTGCGGTTCGCGTTCGAGACGGCGGCGGCCCGGGGCGCGGCCGTCCGGGCCGTACGGGCGTGGACCCTGCCGCCCGTCTTCGCCTACAGCCCCGGCTCGCTCAGGCTCCTCGACGACGCGGGCGGTCTCGAACCCTACGAGCAGCAGGCGCTGACCGAGGCGCTCCGGCCGTGGCGGGAGCGGTTCCCGCAGGTGCCCGTGGCCGAGCAGGTCGAGATGGGCAGCGCGGGCCAGGTGCTGCTGTCCGCGGCCGGCCGGGCTCAGCTGATGGTCGTCGGGCGCCGGGCGCACCGTATGGCCGTGGGCGCCCGGATCGGCTCGGTCGCACACGGGATGCTGCACCACGCCGAGTGCCCGGTCGCCGTGGTCCCGCACGACTGAGCTACTCCGCCTCGGTCGGCTCCAGCGTCGCCCGCGCCCTGGGCAGGACGTTGCCGATGTAGTCCTCGACGGCCGTGTCGAGGCCTATGTCGTGCTGGGCTCGCTCGGACAGGTACCAGCGGTGTTCGAGGAGTTCGTGGTAGATCTCGGCCGGGTCCATCGAGCCGCGCAGCCCGAGCGGGATCGCGCGGACGGTGGGCCGGAAGACGTCCCGCACCCACCGGTGGGCCAGGACCTCGGGGCGGGCGGCGAGGGGATCGCCGGGCGCGTAGTCGTCCTGGGTGGCCATCCAGCTCTCCAGGTCGTTCAGCAGCCGCCGCGCCTGGTTCTCCTCGGCGTCCAGACCGGTCAGCCGCAGCAGCTGGCGCTGATGGTGGCCGGCGTCGACGACCTTGGGCACGAAGGTGACGGTGTCGCCGCCTGCGGAGTGCTCGATCTGCATCTCGGCCACGTCGAAACCGAGGTCGTTCAGCCGGCGGATCCGGCGTTCGATGTAGTGGTACTTGCCCGCCGGATACACCGAGGTGCGGGTCAGCTCCTGCCACAGGCCCTGGTACCGGGTGCAGATCTCGTGCCCGAACTCCACCGGGTCGACGGACGGGTGCAGCGCACCGGACGCCTCCAGGTCCAGCAGTTCCCCGCTGATGTTCACCCGGGCCAGATCGAGGTCGTACTCCCGCTGCCCGGGGCTCAGCCGGGGGTGCAGATCGCCGGTCTCGGCGTCGACCAGATAGGCGGCGTAGGCGCCCGCGTCCCGCCGGAAGAGGGTGTTCGACAGCGAGCAGTCGCCCCAGGCGAACCCGGCCAGGTGCAGCCGCACCAGCAGCACGGCGAGGGCGTCCATCAGCCGGTGCATGGTCGCCGGGCGCATGGTCGTCTCGAACATCGAGCGGTACGGCATCGAGCCGCGCAGATGCCGGGTGACCAGGACCGGCTCCAGCGGGGCGCCCGAGCCGTCGGTGCGGCCGGTGACCACGGCGAGCGGGTCGACGGCGGGGATGCCGAGCCGGTCGAGGTCGCGCAGCAGCCCGTACTCGCGCAGCGCGGGCCGCTCGGCCAGCTCCTTGACGGCGATCACCTCGTCGCCGGCGTGCGCGTAGCGCACGACGTGCCGGGAGATGCCCCGCGGCAGCGGCACGAGGTACTCCTCGGGCCACTCCTGAAGGGGCACGTCCCAGGGCAGGGCGAGCAGGAGCGCGGGGTGCTCCGGGTTCGTGGCGCTGATCTGCAAGGCCATGGCACGAACCCTAAGGCCCCGGCTGGGGGTTCTAGGAGGCCCGTTCCCGGGCCAGCTCGGCCGCCGTGCGCACCGGACCCCGGTGGACTGGCCCGTGACCGGGCAGCAGGGTGTCGGCGTCGAGCGCGCCGATCGTCTCCAGGGAGGCCAGGACACCGGCGCGCTCGTGGTGGAAGAAGTCGAGCAGTATCTGCGGGCCCTTGACCCGCGAGGTCGCGTGCCCGGTGGCCAGGGTGTCGCCGGAGATGACGATGCCCGCCTCGGGAAGGTGGTAGACGCAGTGGCCGTCGGTGTGGCCCGGGGTGTGCACGGGCACGGGGCGGCCGGGCAGGTCCAGCGGGCCGTCGGCAGGGAACGGCTCGGGCGCGGTGACCGGGTTGTGCCGGGTGCCGCCCACCTTGATCACGTGCCGCGCCCAGGGCACGACGCCGGGTCGCCAGGCGTTGCGCACCACGTCCCCGATGGAGGCCTGCTGCAGGAACTCCCGTCGCGCGTGCGGCACTTCGGCCGGGTGCAGATACACGGGAGTGCCGTGGGTCGCCCGCAGGTACTCGGCCGAGCCCAGATGGTCGTTGTGCGCGTGGGTGATCAGTACGGCGGCGACAGCCTCCGGTGAACTGCCCACCTCGGCCAGGGAGTCGAGGACTCCTTGGCGGTCTCCCGGGTAACCGGTGTCCACCAGGGTGACGGCGTCCCCGTCCTTCAGGATCACCCAGTTGACGTGGTTGCCGTGCACCAGATAGGTGCCGTCGGCGACGTGGTGTACCTCTGCCCGCATGATCTCCCCGAGCCCTGTGTGGCTGACCGTCGGGGACAGCCAACCAGAAGTTCCGGCGGCCCGCACCGGTGGCCCGGGTCAGTGCACGCCGTGCGGCCGGAACTGGATGCTGATGCGCGGCCCCGTGGCCCGGGCGGACTTCGGCACGCAGTGTTCCCAGGTCCGCTGGCAGGAGCCGCCCATCACGATCAGGTCGCCGTGTCCGAGCGGCCGCCGCAGCGCCGTACCGCCTCCGCCGGCCGGGCGCAGCAGCAGGTCCCGGGGCGCGCCGACGGAGAGGATCGCGACCATCGTGTCCTCACGGGCGCCCC
Source organism: Streptomyces sp. NPDC001393 (assembly GCF_053597455.1). Classification (NCBI taxonomy): domain Bacteria; kingdom Bacillati; phylum Actinomycetota; class Actinomycetes; order Kitasatosporales; family Streptomycetaceae; genus Streptomyces; species Streptomyces sp. NPDC001393. The sequence goes on along the minus strand of NZ_JBSFIH010000024.1, from coordinate 3,475 downwards.
GCCCGATCCGGTCGCCGTGCCAGGCCACGCTGTCCCGGCCGTCGCGGTAGAAGCACAGCCCCGCGGTGGTGAACGGCTCGCCCAGCTCCTCGGCGTAGTGCTGGGACAACGCGTCACGGGCCTGGTCCAGCACCGGATGGGGGAGCTGGTCCTGGGCCGCGTAGAAGGCCAGCAGGCGCGGTACGGCGACCACGCTGTCGTACATCGTGCGGCGCTCCGCGCGCCACGGCACGTCCGCCGCCAGCTTCTCGAACAGCGCGTCGGCCCCGCTCAGCCAGCCCGGCAGCACGTCGATCCAGGCGCCGGCGCCCAGGACGGTCCGGCGCAGCCCGTCGAGCGGGCCGAGTCGCAGCTCGTCGGTCTGGTCGAACAGGGAGCCCTGCAGGTGCGTGGACATGGATCCAGCCTACCCCTTAATCGAAAATACGTTCCCATTTGATGGGTGGAGGCGCGGTCTTTCGATGCATCGGTGTATCGGATACATTCCTGTATCGGACGGAGGTTGTGAGCCCATGGAAGACACCCCCAGGCGCGTCACCCGGCGGCGGGAGCAGACCCGCGCCCGCCTGCTCGGCGCCGCGTTCGAGGTGTTCGCGGCCAAGGGCTTCGGACGGGTCTCCATCGAGGAGGTCTGCGAAGCGGCCGGCTTCAGCCGCGGCGCCTTCTACTCGAACTTCGCCACCCTGGACGAGCTGTTCTTCGCGCTCTACCAGGAGCGCGCCGACCTCATCGCCTCCCAGGTGGCCGAGGCGCTCGCCCAGGAGGGGCCCGGGATCGACGTGCCGGCCTCCGTGGACCGGGTCACCGAGGTGCTGCTGCTCGACGTGGACTGGCTGCTGGTGAAGACCGACTTCCTGGTGCACGCCGCCCGCGACCCGGAGACCGCCCGGGCCCTCCTCGACCACCGCGCCAGGCTCCGTGACGCGATCGCCGACCGGCTCTTCCGGGCCCGCGGCCACACCGAACTGCCCGCCGTGCTCGGGGACGTGGACGGCGCCGCGCACGCCGTGGTCGCCGCGTACGACGGCGTCACCGTCCAGCTGCTGCTGGACAAGGACGTCGACGCCGCCCGGGTCTGGCTGAAGCAGCTGCTCACCGCACTTCTCACCGACGGCAGCAGTTCCCCATCGAGGATCTGAGGAAGGACACAGTCGCCATGGACGCGGACGTCATCGTCGTCGGAGCGGGCCTCGCCGGCCTGGTCGCGGCACACGAGCTCACCAGCCGGGGCCGCCGGGTGGCGCTGGTCGACCAGGAGAACGCCGCCAATCTCGGCGGACAGGCGTTCTGGTCCTTCGGCGGGCTCTTCCTCGTCGACTCGCCCGAGCAGCGCCGCCTGGGCATCAAGGACTCCTTCGACCTCGCCTGGAACGACTGGCGGGGCAGCGCCCAGTTCGACCGGCTCGACGACGAGGACTCCTGGGCGGTGCGCTGGGCCCGGGCGTACGTCGAGTTCGCGGCCGGCGAGAAGCGGTCCTGGCTCAAGGGACACGGCATCGAGCTGCTGCCGACCGTCGGCTGGGCCGAGCGCGGCGACCTCAGGGCGGGCGGACACGGCAACTCCGTACCCCGCTTCCACATCGCCTGGGGCACCGGCACCGGCGTGGTCGAACCCTTCGTCCGGTACGCCCGCCAGGCCGCCCGGGACGGACTGCTGACCTTCCACCACCGCCACCGGGTCGACGAGCTGGTCATCGAGGACGGCACGGCGCGCGCGGTGCGCGGCACCGTCCTCGCCGAGGACCCTTCGCCGCGCGGTGTCGCCTCCAGCCGCGACCGCGTCGGCGACTTCGAACTCACCGCCCAGGCCGTCGTCGTCACCAGCGGCGGCATCGGCGCCGACCACGACATCGTCCGCCGCTACTGGCCCGCCCGGCTCGGCACCCCGCCGGCCGAGATGGTCACCGGCGTTCCCGCCTACGTCGACGGCCGGATGCTGGACATCAGCGCCGAGGCCGGCGTCCGCCTGGTCAACCGCGACCGCATGTGGCACTACACCGAGGGCCTGCAGAACTGGGACCCCATCTGGCCCGGCCACGGCATCCGCATCCTGCCCGGCCCGTCCTCCATCTGGCTGGACGCCCTCGGCCGCCGCCTCCCCGACCCCTGCCTGCCGGGGTACGACACCCTCAACACGCTCAAGTACCTGCGCACCACCGAGGACATCGCCGGATACGACCACTCCTGGTTCATCCTCACCCGGAAGATCATCGAGAAGGAGTTCGCGCTCTCCGGCTCCGAGCAGAACCCCGACATCACCGCCAAGGACCGCAGGGCCGTGCTGCGCGACCGGCTCCTCGGCCAGGGCGCGCCCGCGCCGGTGCAGGCCTTCCTGGACAAGGGCGCGGACTTCGTGACCGCGGGCAACCTGGAGCAACTGGTCGGCAAGATGAACGCGCTCACCGACAAGCCGCTGCTGGACGCGGCCGAGGTGCGCCGCCAGATCGAGGCCCGCGACCTGCAGATGGCCAACCCCTACAGCAAGGACTCCCAGGTCCAGGGCATCCGCAACGCCCGCCGCTACATCGGCGACCGGCTCGGCCGGGTCGCCGCGCCGCACCGCATCCTCGACCCCGCCGCGGGCCCCCTCATCGGCGTGCGGCTGCACGTGCTGACCCGCAAGACCCTCGGCGGCATCCAGACCGACCTGGACTCCCGCGCCCTGACCGCCGACGGCACGCCGGTCGAGGGACTGTACGCGGCGGGCGAGGTGGCCGGCTTCGGCGGCGGCGGTGTGCACGGCTACAACGCGCTGGAGGGCACCTTCCTCGGCGGCTGCCTGTTCTCCGGCCGGGCCGCGGGCCGGCACGCGGCCGGGCACACGGGCTGATCTCAGCCCGTCAGCAGCTCCACCAGGACCTGCGCGTGGCTCCGCTCCGGCGTCCTGGACGCGGTCAGCAGGGTCACCCTGCCGGTGCGGACCGAGTTCCTGAGGCCGTCGAGGAGTCCGGCGGCCTCAGGGGCGTCGAGCTCGGCCTCGTAGCGGCTCCTGAACTCCTCGTACGAGCCGCCCCCGTGGAACCACCTGCGCAGCTCGGTCGACGGCGTGAGCACCTTCGGCCACTCGTCCACGCGGGCGGCGTCCTTGGCGAGGCCGCGCGGCCACAGCCGGTCGACCAGGACGCGCAGGCCGTCGTCGGCCTCGGGCGGGTCGTAGATCCGGCGCACACGCGCGCTCACGGTCGTCACTCCTCCCGGGGACGGCGGACGGTTCCGCGAGGGTAACCCACCTTGCGGCCGGTGCGCCGGGCGGCAAGGCGGCGAGACGTGGCCAGAATGAGAGGGACACCGGACCACCGGCGCCCCTAGGCCTGTCGTCACATTCCCGCCTGCCCCGCGACGCCATGCACGCTCCCCCACTGCCTCAAGGGCGTGGGAGGTGCCCCCACTCGCCGCACCGGGCCCGGGCCCAAGTACATCCAGTACGAGGGCCAGGACCCGGCACTCCCCCAGCCTTCGGCCGGGGGGACCCCCA
>NZ_JBSFIH010000023.1:0-130348 GCF_053597455.1 Streptomyces sp. NPDC001393 | reverse complement strand
AACGAGGACGCGAAGACCTTCCTGGCCTGGTTGAAGCCGTCCATGTCGCTGATGTCGTCGGTGGCGACGTTGCCGGTGACCAGCTTGGTCACGGCGAGGTTCACGCCCTGCAGGATCAGGAAGGTACCGAGGGTGATCAGGAAGCTGGGCAGGCCCGTTTTGACCACCATCCAGCCGTTGAAGAACCCGATCGCCAGCGACACGACCAAGGCGACGATCACGCCGGTCCAGACGTTCAGCGTCAGCTGGTAACTGAGCATGCTGGCGGTCAGCGCCGAGGAAATCACCGCGACGCCGGCCGACAGGTCGAACTCGCCGCCGATCATCAGCAGGGCGACCGGCAGGGCCATGATCCCGATGGTCGAGGACTGGTAGAGGATCGTGGCCATCGAGCTGCCCTGGCGGACCGAGGGCGCGACGATCAGGAAGAAGACCAGTACGGCGGCGGCGCCGAGGAAGACACCCACTTCGGGCCGGGCCAGCAGCCGCAGTGCCAGCGGGCGGCGTGCGGTGCGGCCGTCGGTCTGCCCGGGACCGGCCGCCGGCGGCCTGCCGAGGGCGGGTTCAGCCTGCTGGGCCATGCTCATCACCGGGTCCCCTTCGCGGCGAACTCGGCGACCTTGTCGACGTTGGACTTGTCGACGAAGGCCGGGCCGGTCAGCACCGGCTGGACTCCGCCGCCGCTGTAGTTGCCGTTGTACTTGTAGAGCCACAGCGCGTCGACCGCCAGGTAGCCCTGCAGATAGGGCTGCTGGTCGACGGCGAACTCGATCGAGCCGTTCTGGACCGCCTTCACGAGGTCTTTGTTCAGGTCGAAGGTGGCCACCTTGGCCTTGCTGCCCGCGTCGCCCAGCGACTGCACCGCCGTGAGCGCGAACGGGGCGCCGAGGGTGACGACGGTGTCGATGGAGCTGTCCTGCTTCAGCTTGGCCGTGATGGTCGACTTCACGGACGGCATGTCGGTGCCGTTCACGTACAGCGTCTCAGTGGTGCCCTTGAACGTCTTCTTCACCCCGTCGCAGCGCTGGGTGAGGCCCACGTTGCCCTGCTCCTGGATGACACAGACGACCTTCTTGGCGCCGGTGGTGTTCAGCTTGTCGCCGAACGCCTCGCCCGCCACGCTCTCGTCCTGCCCGAAGAACTCCAGCAGGCCGAGCTTCTTCCAGTCGCTCAGGCCCGAGTTCAGGCCGACCACCGGTATGCCGGACTGCTCCGCCTTGCCGATGACGCTCTTCATCGCGTCCGGCTTGGCCAGGGTGACGGCGATGCCGTCGACCTTCTGGTCGATCGCGTTCTGCACCAGGTTCGCCTGGTTGCCGGCATTGGGGTCGGCGGAGTAGACGAGCTTGACGTTGTCCTTCGCGGCGGCGGCCTCGGCGCCCTTGCGGACGGTGTCCCAGAAGGTGTCGCCGGGCGCCTGGTGCGTGACCAGGGCGACGGTCATGCGCGGGGTGTCGGCCTTGCCCGCCGAGGCGTTCTGGGCCGCCTCCTCGGCCTTCTTGCCGCCGTGGCTGCTGGCGCAGCCGGCGAGGGTCAGGGCCGCCGCGGTGGCGACCGCCACCACCGGGGCCAGTCTCCGGGAGCGGGAGGGAGAAGAGCGGTCCATCTTTCCTGCACCTCACTGTGCGTGCGACGGGGGGAAGGGACGCTGTTGCGTTGGGACGCGATCCAAGTCCTTGGGGGCGCCCACTGTCAATACTTTGTTAAGACATCATTTCAGAAGCAGGTTCGAATGTAAGTACAAACCATTGACACCCTCGGCCCGCGGGACCTACACCTGAGAGGCATGAGCCCAGTACACCGCACCCCGCAGCGAACGGCACCGGGTGATCGCGCGGTCGACTCCCTCGGCTTCGCCCTGGACCGCACGAGCCCGGTGCCGCTGTACTACCAGCTCGCCCAGCAGCTCGAGGCGGCCATCGAACACGGCACGCTGGCCCCGGGCAACCTCCTGGGCAACGAGGTCGACCTCTCCGTACGCCTCGGCCTGTCCCGGCCCACCGTGCGCCAGGCGATCCAGTCCCTGGTCGACAAGGGGCTGCTGGTGCGCCGCCGCGGAGTGGGCACGCAGGTCGTACACAGCAAGGTGAGGCGGCCACTGGAGCTCAGCAGCCTCTACGACGACCTGGAGTCGGCCGGGCAGGGCCCGACCACCCGGGTGCTGCGCAACGAACGGATCCCGGCGGGTGCGGACGTGGCCGCGGCCCTCGGCGTGGCGGAGGGCGCCGAGGTCGTCGTACTGGAGCGGCTGCGTCGCACCCACGGGCACCCCGTGGCCTTCCTGTGCAACTACCTGCCGGCCTCGCTCCTCGAACTCCCCACGCCGCAGCTGGAGTCGACGGGGCTGTACCGCTTGATGCGGTCCGCCGGGATCGTCCTGCACAGCGCCCGCCAGTCCATCGGCGCCCGCAGCGCGACGGCCGAGGAGGGCGCCCTGCTGGACGAGAAGGAGGGCGCGGCCCTGCTCACCATGCGGCGCACCGCGTACGACGTCACGGGCCGGCCGGTGGAGTACGGCGGCCATGTGTACCGGGCATCGAGATACGCCTTCGACTTCCAGCTACTGGTCCGCACCTGAGCCGCCGGGCCGAACCCCTGGTCAGCACCCGAAGCGGAACCACCCGTGTTCACACAGCCCCCTCGGCCGCCCGTGCCGTGAGGGCTCTCGGCTCTGTGCACTGGCGAACACGCAGGTAACGATGACGATTACGTTTCGGGCAAGAGACAGCACAGAGAGGACTGACCTATTGACTCATGAGCGGACATGGGGCTGTTATTACGCCCACGATGTTCGGTCGAGTTGGTTTCTGAGCGGTTTCGAAGACCTTTCGGTGATCAACTCATCCCCTTGACCGAGCCCTGCATTCCTCAGGAGCCGCCATGCGCCTCTCCCCCTCCGGTCTCTCCCTCCCGGGCCCCAGCCGTCGTTCGGTCCTGCGCGGAGCGGGCAGCGCCGCCCTGCTCGCGGGTGCCGGCATACCCCTGCTGTCCGCCTGCGGAGGCAGCGGTTCCGCCTCGGACCCGAAGACCGTCACCCTCGGCTCCAACGCCTCGGACGCCGTGCCGAAGAATGCGTTCGCGGCCGTGTACGCCGACTTCAAGAAGCAGTCCGGCATCACGGTCGATGTGAACACCAAGGACCACAACACCTTCCAGGAGCAGATCAACTCGTATCTGCAGGGCACGCCGGACGACGTGTTCAACTGGTTCGCCGGGTACCGCATGCAGTTCTTCGCGGCGAAGGGCCTGGCCTCGCCGGTGGACGACGTCTGGGCGAAGATCGGGGACAACTTCCCCGACGCGATGAAGAAGCTCAGCAAGGGCCAGGACGGCAAGTACTACTTCGTGCCGCTGACGACGTACCCCTGGGCGATCTTCTACCGCAAGAGCGTCTTCACGCAGCACGGCTACAAGGTCCCCACCACCTGGGACGAACTCGTCGCCCTGTGCAAGCAGATGAAGAAGGACGGCCTGGTCCCGATCGCCTTCGGCGACAAGGACGCCTGGCCGGCGATGGGCACCTTCGACCAGATCAACTTCCGCCTCAACGGCTACGACTTCCACGTCCAGCTGATGGCGGGCAAGGCGGCCTGGACCGACCCCAAGGTGAAGGCCGTCTTCGACCACTGGGCGGAGCTGCTGCCGTACCACCAGGACGGCTTCATGGGCCGTACCTGGGAGGACGCCGCGCAGACGCTGGTGTCCAAGAAGGCGGGCATGTACCTCCTCGGTTCCTTCGTGGCCCAGCAGTTCACCAACAAGGCCGACCTGGACGACCTCGACTTCTTCCCCTTCCCGGAGATCAACTCCGCGTACGGCCAGGAGACGGTCGAGGCCCCCACCGACGGCTTCATGGTGAGCAAGTCCCCGAAGAACCACGACGGTGTCGTGAAGCTGCTGGAGTACCTGGGCAGTCCGGCCGCCGAGGAGATGTACCTCAAGACCGACCCGAGCGTGGTCGCCGCGTCGAACAAGGCCAGCACCTCCGCGTACTCGGCGCTGCAGAAGAAGGCGTTCGACATGATCGGCAACGCCAAGAACCTCACCCAGTTCATGGACCGCGACTCCCGGCCCGACTTCACCTCCACGGTGATGCAGCCAGGACTGCAGAAGTTCCTGCAGAACCCGAAGGGCGTGGACAGCCTGCTGTCGTCCATCGAGCGCCAGAAGAAGACCATCTTCGCGTCCCAGTGAGCGGCCCGATGACGACCGATACGACCACGAAGTCCCCGGAGGCGGCCACCGTGCCGCCTCCGGGCGCCTCGCCCGCGCGCACGCGGGCCACGCACGGCCATCGCCGCCTGCTGACCCGCCGTGACCGGTTCACGCTCGCCCTGATGGCGGGCGTGCCGACGATCCTGCACGTGCTCCTGGTGTGGGTCACCGCCATCGCCTCGATCTTCCTCGCCTTCACCACCTGGGACGGCATCGGGTTCGACTCGATCAAGTGGGTGGGCCTGGACAACTTCAAGCAACTCTTCAACGACAACCCGCAGTTCTGGCCGGCCGTCGAGCACAACATCATCTGGTTCGTCGTGCTCATCCTGATCCCGACCCCGCTCGGGCTCTTCCTCGCCGTCCAGCTGGACAAGAAGATCCGCTTCAGCCGGGTCTACCAGACCGCGTTCTTCCTGCCGGTCGTCATCTCGATGGCCTGCATCGGATTCGTCTGGCAGCTGGTCTACAACCCGGACACCGGCCTGATCAACAGCATCATCGGGGCCAACAAGCCGGGCCACTACATCGACTGGATCGGCGACCCGCACCTCAACCTGTGGGCGGTCCTGATCGCCGCGTCCTGGCGGCACACCGGCTACATGATGATCCTCTACCTCGCCGGTCTGAAGAGCGTCGACCCCTCGCTCAGGGAGGCCTCCGCACTGGACGGCGCCAACGAGTGGCAGACGTTCAAGAGCGTCATCTTCCCCACCCTGCGCCCGACCAACACGGTCGTGCTGGTCGTCACGATCATCGAGGCGCTGCGCGCCTTCGACCTGGTCTTCGTCTTCAACAAGGGCGCCCAGGGCACCGAGTTGCTGTCGATCCTGGTCACCAACAACATCATCGGCGAGTCCAGCCGCATCGGTTACGGCTCCGCCATCGCCGTCGTCCTGCTGGTGATCTCCCTCGCGGTGATCATCCCGTATCTGATCGCCACCTTCCGGAAGGAGCGGCGCGCATGAGCAGCACCACCGTCGCGGCGCCGCTGAAGCGGCGCGCCCCGATCCGCCCGGCCCGCGTCCTGCTGCACGTCTTCCTCGCCGGTGCGGCACTGGCGTGGCTGGCACCGCTGCTCTGGGCGATCTTCTCGGCCCTCCGGCCGTACAGCGAGACCAGCACCCGGGGCTATGTGTCCTGGCCGCACACGCTGAACTTCGACAACTTCAAGAACGCGTTCGTGCAGTCGGACATGCTGCACTACTTCGGCAACACGCTGGTCATCGCGATCCCCGCCGTGCTGCTGACGCTGTTCCTGTCCTCCTGCGTGGCGTTCTACGTCGCCCGCTTCGACTTCCGCCTGAACCTCGCCCTCCTGCTGGTCTTCACGGCCGGCAACCTGCTCCCGCAGCAGGTCATCATCACCCCGCTGTACCGGCTGTACCTGCTGACGAACCTGCCGGGCATCACGCAGAGCGGAAAGCTGTACGACTCCGCGCTCGGCCTGGTCCTCATCCATGTGGCGTTCCAGTCCGGGTTCTGCGCGTTCGTGCTGAGCAACTACATGCGCTCCCTGCCGCACGAGCTGACGGAGGCCGCGCTGGTCGACGGCGCCTCGGTGTGGCGGCTGTACTGGCAGATCACCCTGCCGCTGTGCAAGCCGGCGATGGCGGCCCTGGCGACCCTGCTGTCGATCTGGATCTACAACGATTTCTTCTGGGCGCTGGTGCTGATCTCGACCGGCCAGAACATGCCGATCACCTCGGCCCTGAACAACCTCTCCGGCCAGTACTTCACCGACCCCAACCTGGTGGCGGCGGGGTCCCTGCTGACCGCGATCCCGACCCTGATCGTGTACTTCGCGCTGCAGCGCCAGTTCGTCAGCGGGCTGACCCTGGGCTCCAACAAGGGCTGAGCCGCGTTTCGTGAAAGAGAACGAAGAGAACACAGTGAAACCCACCCTGTCCGTCCCCGGCCTGGCCTACGGCGGCGACTACAACCCCGAGCAGTGGCCCGAGGAGGTGTGGGCCGAGGACATGCGCCTGATGCGCGAGGCCGGGGTGAACCTGGTCAGCGTCGGCATCTTCTCCTGGGCGCTGCTGGAGCCGTCCGAGGGCCGTTACGACTTCTCGCACCTGGACAAGGTCCTCGGCCTGCTGCACGAGAACGGCATCGCCGCCGACCTGGCCACGCCCACGGCGGCGCCTCCGGCCTGGTTCTTCCGCGCCCACCCGGAGGCGCTGCCGGTCGACCGCGACGGCCGCACCCTCTCCTACGGCAGCCGGCAGACCTTCTGCCCGTCCTCCCCCGCCTACCGCGAGGCAGCCCTGCGCATCGCGGGCGCGCTCGCCGAGCGGTACGCGGACCATCCCTCGCTGCGCATGTGGCACGTGCACAACGAGTACGGCTGCCACAACGCTGCCTGCTACTGCGACACCAGCGCGGCCGCGTTCCGCCGCTGGCTGAGGGCCCGCTACGGCGACGACCTCAGGGCCCTCAACGACGTCTGGGGCACCCGGTTCTGGAGCCAGTGGTACGGCGACTGGGACGAGATCCTGCCGCCGCGCGCCACCGGTGCCGTACCCAATCCCACCCACCAGCTGGACTGGCGCCGGTTCTGTTCCGACGAGCTGCTGTCGCTGTGCACGGCGGAACGGGACGTGCTGCGCGCCGCCGCTCCCTCGATCCCGGCCACCACCAACTTCATGGTGATGTTCAACTTCGACGCGCTCGACTACTGGCGGTGGGCGCCGGAGCTGGACATCGTCTCCAATGACCACTACCTGATGTCCAGCGACCCGGAGTCGGAGATCGACATCGCGCTCAGCGGCGACCTGACCCGCTCCCTGGCGGGCGGGCCGTGGCTGCTGATGGAGCACTCGACCGGCGCGGTGAACTGGCAGCCCGTCAACCGGGCGAAAAAGCCGGGTGAGTTGCGCCGCAACGCACTCTCCCACGTGGCACGCGGCGCGGACGGCATCGCGTACTTCCAGTGGCGGCAGTCGAAGGCGGGCGCCGAGCAGTGGCACTCGGCGATGGTGCCGCACGCGGGCACCGACAGCCGGATCTGGCAGGACGTGGTCCGACTGGGCGCGGACCTGCGGGCGTTGGCGGAGGTCCGGGGCAGCACCAACCCGGCGGAGGTGGCGATCGTCTGGGACTGGGACGCCCGCTGGGCCCTGGAACTGCCCTCGCAGCCCAGCGGCGAGCTGCGCTACGCGGACCTGGTCCGGGCCTGGTACGAGCCGCTGTGGCGGTCGGGCGTGGCCGTGGACTTCGTACGGCCGCAGGCCGACCTCTCCGCCTACCGCCTGGTGCTGGTCCCGAACCTGTACCTCGTCGACGGCGAAGGGGCGGCCAACCTGACGGCGTTCGCCGAGCGCGGCGGCACACTCGCCGTGGGCTTCCACAGCGGGGCCGTCGACGAGAACTGCCATGTGCGGCTGGGCGGTTACCCAGGCGCCTTCCGGGACGTCCTGGGCGTCCGCTCGGACGAACCGTTCCCGCTGCTGCCCGGCGAACAGGTCGCGCTCTCCGGTGCCGTGCCGGGCGGCGCGACGGGCACGCTGTGGTCGGAGCGGCTGCGGCTGGAGGGCGCCGAGGCGGTCGCGTCGTACGCCGACGGTCCCCTGTCCGGCGTCCCCGCGGTGACCCGCCGCCCGCGCGGCACCGGCGCCGCCTGGTACCTGGCCACCCTACCGGACCCGGCCACCCTGGCCGCGCTGCTCGACCGCGTCCGGGGCGAGGCGGGGGTGGAGCCGGTGCGTACGGCCCCGCCCGGCGTGGAGGTGGTCCGCCGGCGCGGGCCGGAGGCGGACTACCTGTTCGTCATCGACCACACCGGCCAGGGCGCCGAACTCCCCGTGGCACCGGGCTCGCTGGACCTCCTGACCGGCAAGGAGACTGCGGGAACGGTCACGGTCGCGCCGGGCGATGTGGCGGTCGTGCGGGAACCGCGGTGACGTTCACCGGGGTACCGCTTCCGTGAGCAGTTCCGCCAGGTGGTCGGCGAAGGCGACGAGCCGATCCCGTCGCACCCCCTGGCGGGCCCTGCGGAATCCATGCCGGCGCCCTGAGAACGCGGCCTGGACGGCGTGCAGTTGGGCCCAGCGCCGGACGCGTTCGCGGTCGAGTGCGGCGGTCTCGGCGAAGACGTCGAGGGCGCGCCGCACGGCCTTCGGCAGATCGCCGGCCGCGGCTCGGTCCACCGCGTAGGCCTTCAGCAGCGTGCCCGCGTCGTACGCCGGGTCGCCCGCGTATCCCTTGGGGTCGACCGCGAGCCACGGCTCGCGGTCGGCGCGCAGGATGTTGCGGGCATGCAGGTCACCATGGACGAGCAGGTCCGGCCGGCCGCGGCCCAGCTCGCGTACGGTCGCCACGGCGGCGCCCACCACGTGCCGCGGCAGCTGGTGCGGCAGCGTCGCCGCGTCCGTGCGCAGCTGCTGCTCCCAGGCGTCGGCCCGCTCCCGCAGCCGGGGCAGGCCGGGTGGGGCGGGCACCGTCAGGCGGCGGTTGATCCGCCCGGCGACCGCGACGAGTTCGTCGCCGTCCGCCGCCTGCGCCAGGGTCGTCGTGTGGGCGCGCTCCAGCAGCAGCGCGAAGCGTTCGTCGTCCCGTGCGTGCAGCAGGACGGCTCCCCGGCCGCGCCAGACCGCGTAGGCGTCCGGCTCGTGCGCATTGCCGGGGTGCGGGAAGGACACCTTCAGCACAGCCGTCTCCGCGCTCGCGACCCGACGCACCGGCACGATCAGGCCGACGCCCCCGTGCGTGACGGCGCCGTCGGGCCGGCACTCCCAACGCGGCAGCAGGTCCTCCACGATCCCGGGCAGGGCGGCGAGCCAGGTCCTGCCGGGCTCTCCTTCGCGTTCGACGGTGCTTCGCACGAACGCCGGTGGTAGTCCGATCACCGTCACCGTCCTGACTGTCGTGCCCGGCGCATGCCCAAGGGCCGCCCCGGATTCCTCCGAAGCGGCCCTTGACCTGCGCTTTCGCAAGTCGGGACGACAGGATTTGAACCTGCGACCCCTTGACCCCCAGTCAAGTGCGCTACCAAGCTGCGCCACGTCCCGATGCGCTCACTCGCGGTGACCCGCTTGATCGCGCGAACAGCACTTTACCCCACCTTCGGGGGTGGGCCGAAGAGGGCCCGGGGGTGAGCCGGGGACAATCGGTCGTATGACGAACGCGGGCGCATCGGATGCCAGGGACCGGGACCCGGAGGGGCGGGCACGCAGCGCGCGGCCGCGGGACGGGCTCGGCCGGCCGCTGCCCTACGGCGCGGAGGGCGTCCCCCGGCAGCCGGAGGGTGTCCTGCGGCTGCCGCGGGAGACGGTCGAGGAGGCGCAGGCGCTACTGGACGCGGGGAAGCCGTTCCATGCGCACGAAGTGTTCGAGGACGCCTGGAAGTCGGGGCCCGAGGAGGAGCGCACGCTGTGGCGGGGGCTGGCCCAGCTGGCGGTGGGCCTCACGCACGCGGCGCGTGGGAACACTGTCGGCGGGGCCCGGCTGCTGCGCCGGGGCGCGGGGGCGCTCATGGCATGGGAGACCGAGCAGGGCGAGGACCGGCCGTACGGGATCGACCTCGCCGGGCTCACCCGGTGGGCGCGGGAGCTGGCGGCGCGCGTGGAGGGCGGGGGCGGGCCCGTGGACGCGGGCGACGAAGCGCCCCGGCTCCGTTGCTGACCGGTTCCGGTACGGGTCCGTTCCTGGCTGTCAGTGGCATGCGGCAGACTCGGGGCGTGCGAAAGATTCATGTCATCGGTATCGGCGCGGGCGACCCCGACCAACTGACCCTGCAGGCGGTCAAGGCGCTGCGGAGCACGGACGTGTTCTTCCTGCTCGACAAGGGCGAGGTGAAGAGCGATCTCACCCAGCTCCGCCGGGACATGCTGGACGCGCATCTGCCCGAGGGGTCGTACCGGGTGGTGGAGGCCCGTGACCCGGAGCGGGACCGGAAGGCGGGCGGGTCGGCGTACTCGCCGGCGGTGGAGGACTGGCGCAGCGCCCGCGCCGGGATCTATGAGCGGCTGATCGCCGAGGAGCTGGGCCAGGACGGCACCGGCGCCTTCCTGGTGTGGGGCGATCCGGCGTTGTACGACAGCACGCTGGGGATCCTTCAGGAGGTGCTGGAGCGCGGCGCGGTCGCGTTCGAGTACGACGTGATACCCGGCATCAGCAGCGTCTCCGCCCTGGTCGCCCGGCACCGTACGGGCCTGAACCGGGTGGCTCGCCCGGTGCAGATCACCACGGGGCGGCGGCTGGCCGAGGGGTTCCCCGAGGGCGTGGACGACGTGGTCGTGATGCTGGACGCCCACCAGGCCTTCCGGAAGTACGCCGGGGAGGACATCGACATCTACTGGGGCGCGTATCTCGGCACTCCGGACGAGCTCCTGGTCTCCGGTCCGATCGCCGAGGCCGCGCCGCACATCGAGCGGGTGCGGGCCGAGGCGCGCGAGCGCAAGGGCTGGATCATGGACACGTACCTGCTGCGCAGAAACCCCGGGGACCGGTAGTCGCGCCACCGTCGAAAACCGGGTGAGGCGGAGGCCTGGCGCCGGTCATACTCGGGCCATGTCCGGCTCTCCCGTCCGTTTCCGCGATCCGCGCAGCACGGAGTACGACTTCCTGGACTCGATCCTGGTCCACTGCCCGCGCTGCGACCGCGTCGCCCGCGTCCAGCGGCAGCCGCACCCCGAAGCACCGCCGCTGTTCGCGCCCCGGCATCTGGTCTGCCGGTCCTGCGGTCTGTCCCGCACCTGGGCGGGCCGGGGCATCGGCCTGCGGGCGGGATCGAAGGGGCCCGCCGAGGACCCCTGCTTCGGTGCCCGTCTGTGGCTGCAGCGCGAGACCCGGCACGGCTGGTTGTGGGCCTACGACCTGCGGCACCTCGACCTGATCCGCCGCTGGACCGCCGCCGGTCTGCGCGAGCGTGCCCCCTGGTACGACACCGGGCAGCGGATGACCCTGCTCGCCCGGCTGCCGGCCTGGATCAAGTCCGCAAAGAACCGGGACGAGGTGCTGCGCGCCATCGACCGGATCCGGGCGTCCGTCCTCACGCCGGGCTGAGACCGAGCCACTCCAGTACGCCCGCCAGGTCAGCGACCGCGGTCACGCCCTGCGGGAGCGGGGGGCGCCGTACGACGACCACGGGCAGGCCGAGTTCCCGCGCCGCCGTCAGCTTCGCGGCCGTGGCCTCCCCGCCGCTGTCCTTGGTCACCAGCACCTCGATCCGCCGGGTGCGCAGCAATTCCGTCTCGTCGGCGACGGTGAACGGGCCGCGCGCCAGGACCAGTTCGGTGTCCGGCGGCATGGGCGGCTCGGGCGGTTCGACGGACCGTACGACGAAGTGCAGATCCGTCAGGTGGGCGAACGCGGCGAGCCCCAGGCGCCCGGTGCTCAGGAAGACCCGGCGGCCGAGGCCGGGCAGTGCCGCCGCGGCACCGGCCAGGGACGGGACGTCGTACCAGCGGTCGCCGGGGCCCGGCCGCCAACCGGGGCGGCGCAGGACCACCGCCGGGACTCCGGAGGCCGCCGCCGCGCGGGCCGCGTTGGCCGAGATCGCCTCGGCGAAGGGGTGGGTGGCGTCGACCAGGGCGTCCACGTGGTGCGCGCGCAGCCAGTCGGCCAGGCCCTGCGCGCCGCCGAAGCCGCCGATCCGTACCTCGCCCGCGACCGCTCCGGGCCGCGCGACCCGGCCGGCCAGGGAGGTGGTCACCCGGACGCCGGTCCGGGCGGCCAGGTCGGCGGCGAGGCGGCGGGCCTCGGTGGTGCCGCCGAGGATCAGGACGTGCGCGGGCATAGGGGTGAGGGTACGAGGTCGTACGGGACGGTCCGCCGTGCGGGTCGCTACCGTCGGGCCATGCAATCCGTGCAGTCCATGCAGTCCGTGCGTGCCGTGCTGATCGACATCGACGGTGTCCTCACCGTCTCCTGGAAGCCGCTGCCGGGAGCGGTCGAGGCGCTGCGGGCCGTCCGGGAGGCGGGGCTGGGGGTGGTCCTGGTGACCAACACCACCTCCCGGTCCCGGGCGTCCATCGCGGGATCGCTCGCGGACGCGGGGTTCCCGGTGGGCGCCGAGGAGATCCTCACGGCGCCCGCGGCCACCGCCGACCATCTGGCCGGGGCCCGCGTCGCCCTGCTGAACAGCGGGGACATCGGTGCGGATCTGGAGGGGGTCACCCTGGCCGGCGACTCCGACGAGGAGGTACCGGACGTTGTCCTGCTGGGCGGCGCCGGGCCGGAGTTCGGTTACGAGGCGCTCAACCGCGCCTTCGGGCGGATCCAGCGGGGCGCGCGGCTGGTCGCCATGCACCGGAACCTGTACTGGCGGACGGACGCGGGACTCCAGCTCGACGCGGGGGCGTTTCTGGCGGGCCTGGAGGCGGCCGCCGGGGTGGAGGCGGAGGTCACCGGCAAGCCGTCGCGGGCGTTCTTCGAGGCGGCCCTCCGGCGTCTCGGGGTGGGAGCGGAGCAGGCACTGATGATCGGGGACGATGTCGAGTACGACGTCCTTGCGGCGCAACGGCTCGGCGTCACCGGGGTGTTGGTCCGTACGGGCAAGTTCCTGCCGGAGACCCTGGAGCGGGCGAGCGGCACCCCCGACCATGTCCTGGACTCCTTCGCGGACCTCCCGGCCCTGCTGGGGCTAACGCAGTAGGAGTTGCACTCCGCCCACGACGGTCGCCGCGATCACGAGTTGTTCGAAGAGTCGCTGGTTGATCCTGCTCACAGCCCACTTGCCGAACAACGCACCGGGCACGACGAACACCGCGAGCGCGGCGTCGAGGAGCAGCGAGCGCCCGTCGATCAATCCGAGGCCCGCGCTGAACGGCACCTTGGACACGTTCACGATCAGGAAGAAGAAGGCGGAGGTGCCTAGGAAGCCCATCTTCCGGAAGCCCGCCGACAGCAGGTACATCGACATCACCGGGCCGCCCGCGTTGGCGACCATCGTGGTGAACCCGCCGAGCACGCCGTAGGAGCGGGCCTTGGCGCGGCCGGCGCGCGAGGTGACCCGGTCCGGTGCCTCCCCGGTGTCCGCCGTGCGCCGCCGCCACACCGTCACCCCCGCCATCAGCAGCAGGATTGCGCCGATCGAGGTCCGTACGATGCCGTCGTCGGCCCACATCAGGAACAGCGTGCCGACCACCACCCCGGCCGCGACGGCCGGGAACAGCCGCCACAGGGTGGGCCAGTGGGCGTGCCGCCGGTAGGTGAGGACGGCGAGCACGTCACCGGCGATCAGGACGGGCAGCAGGACCCCGGTGGAGGCGCGGGCCGGGAGGACCGCCGCGAAGATCGCGAGGCTCACCGTGTTGGCCCCGCTCACCGCGGTCTTGGAGAAGCCGACGAGCAGGGCCGCGCAGGCGAGTGCCGCGAACCCCCAGCCGGATATGTGCCAGAGCGTCATCGTGTTCATGCGAAGACCGATGCTATGTCCGGACAAGCCTCCGGCGTAAGGACCGTCTCGCCAGGTGGCCCTGCAGTGATCTTCGCGACCTGCTGTGCCGGTTCCGTCACCGTTCCACGTAGTGCGCCCGCAGCTCCCGCTTGAGCACCTTCATGCTGGGCCCGAGCGGCATCGCGTCCGTGAACTCCACGCGCCGCGGGTACTTGTGCCGCCCGAGGTGCTCCTTGGACCACTGAGTGATCGCGGCGGCGTCGGGCGCGGCGCCCGGAGCCGGTACGACGACGGCGCAGACCTCCTCGCCGTGCAGTTCGTCGGGCAGGCCGATGACCGCGACCTGGGCGATGCCGGGGTGGCGCATCAGCACCTCCTCGACCTCCCTCGGGTACACGTTGTAGCCGCCGCGGATGATGACGTCCTTCTTGCGGTCGACGATCCTGAGGAAGCCCTCGTCGTCCTTGGTGCCGAGGTCGCCGGTGCGGAACCAGCCGTCGACCAGGGCCTCGGCGGTGGCCTCCGGCCGGCCGAGGTAGCCGGAGAAGACGTTGTGCCCGCGGATGACGACCTCGCCGAGCTCGCCGGGCGGCAGCAGCTCGACGCGGCCCTCCAGCTCGGCGCGGGCGATCTCCACGTCGACGCCCCACAGCGGATGGCCGATGGTGCCCGCCCGGGTGCCGAACACCGGCTGGTTGACGGTGGCCGTCGGCGAGGTCTCCGAGAGCCCGTACCCCTCGTAGACCTTCGCCCCGAACGCGGCCTCGAAGCGCTCCAGTACGGCGACCGGGAGCGAGGCCCCGCCGGAGATGCACACCCGCAGGGCGGGCAGCGCGGCGGCGTCCGCGGCGGCCGCCGCGAGGGCGACGTACATGGTCGGCACGCCGTGGAAGGTGTTCACGCCCTCCTTCACCATCAGCTCGATGGCTCGGGCCGCGTCGAAGCGGGGCAGCAGCACGAGCGTGGCGCCCGCCCGCCAGGTGGAGTTGAGCGACACCGTCTGGCCGAAGGCGTGGAACAGCGGCAGCGCGCCGAGGGCGATGTCGTCGGCGCGGATGTCGTTGGCGTCGAAGGCATTGACGGTTGCGTTCATGACGAGGTTGAAGTGGCTCAGCACGGCGCCCTTCGGCACGCCGGTCGTCCCGCTCGTGTAGAAGATCACCGCCGGGTCGTCGGCGGTGCGGGTGACGTACGACGGCAGCGGCTCGGCGTCGGCCGCGAGTTGGTCGAACTCCGCGCCCAGGACGACCACTCGGGCGCCGGTGGCCTCCGCGGCGGCCCGGCCGGTCGCCGCCTGGGCCGGGTGGACGAGCAGCAGCGCCGCCCCGCTGTCCCTGAGCACGTGCTCGACCTCGCCGGCCGACAGCAGCAGATGCACGGGGACGACGACTCCGCCGGCCGCGGCGATCGCGTAGTAGGCGACCGGGAACTCGGCGGTGTTGGGCGCCATCAGCGCCACCCGGTCGCCCGGCCGTACGCCGAGCCGGGTGAGCGCGCCCGCGTGGGCCAGGGCCCTGCGCCACGCCTCGGCGAAGGTCAGCCGCAGATCGCCTTCGACGAGCGCCGTCTTCTCGGGGCGGCGCCGGGCGTTCTCGGCGAGGATGGCGGCGACGGACAGGGTTGCCATGGAGTGCTGCTCCGTTTCCTTGCTGCGGCTCGACCGACCTGATCCCCCCGTTGGCAATGCCCTAGTGCCGCTCGACCAGCACCGCGCTCCCCTGGCCCACGCCCACGCACATGGTCGCGAGACCCCGCTCGGCGCCCGTGCGCCGCATCCGGTGCAGCAGCGTGGTCAGGATGCGGGCGCCCGAGCAGCCGAGCGGATGGCCGAGGGCGATGGCCCCGCCGGTCGGGTTGACCAGATCCGGGTCGATGCCGAGTTGGTCGACGCAGGCGAGGGCCTGCGCGGCGAACGCCTCGTTGAACTCGGCCTCCTGCAGGTCGGCGATGTCCCAGCCGACCCGGGCCAGGGCCTTGCGGGTGGCGGGTACCGGGCCGATGCCCATCACATCGGGGTGGACCCCGGCGGAGGCGCCCGCGGCATAGCGGCCCAGGGACTCCAGGCCCAGTTCGTTCAGGGCCTCCTCGCTGACGAGGAGCAGTCCGGCCGCGCCGTCGTTCATCGGCGAGGCGTTGCCCGCGGTGACCGTGCCGCCCTGCCGGAAGACCGGCTTCAACCTCGACAGCTTCTCCAGCGAGGTGTCCTCGCGGACGCACTCGTCCTGCTCGACCACGATACCGTCCGGCCGCTCCACCGGCAGGAGTTCGTCGTCGAAGTGGCCGTTCTTGCGTGCGGCGGCGGCGAGTTGGTGGCTGCGCAGGGCGAACGCGTCCTGGCGCTCGCGGGAGACGCCGTACCGCTCGGCGACCTCCTCGGCGGTCTCGCCCATGGACAGCAGGCCGTGCAGGTCCTTCATCGCCGGGTTGACCAGGCGCCAGCCGAGCCGGGTGTCGTGGGTCTCGATGCGCTGCGGCAGGGCCTCGTCCGGGCGGGGCAGCACGAAGGGGGCGCGGCTCATGGACTCCGAGCCGCCCGCGATCACGATGTCGGCCTCGCCGGCGGCGATGGTCCGGGCGGCGGCGGTGACCGCTTCGAGGCCGGAGGCGCACAGCCGGTTGACGGTGGCGCCGGGCACGGACTCGGGCAGCCCGGCGAGCAGGGCGGCCATGCGGGCCACGTTGCGGTTGTCCTCGCCGGCCTGGTTGGCCGCGCCCCAGTAGACGTCGTCGATCCGGGCCGGGTCGAGGGCGGGCACGTCGGCCACCAGGTGGCGGATCGCGGTCGCCGCCAGGTCGTCGGGGCGGACGGAGGACAGCGCTCCGCGCAGCTTGCCGATGGGGGTGCGGCGGGCGGCCGCGAAGTGGACGGGACGCACGGCTTCGACTCCTGACCTACGACCGGTCGACGGCACTGTCGACCGGCGGACCACGCGGGACACTGGATGAGCACCCCGCAACACTTAATTAGCACTGCTAGTTTTGGACTATAGACCTCCGACCGGCCCGCTGGGAAGATCCCCCGGGACAACCCCGCGCCCCCCGGAGGAGACATGCACCACGTCCGCGAGCACACCCTCGACGGCACCCACGGCCCGGTCGCCGTGCGCGAGTGGCCGCACCCCGCGCCGAGGTACCTGGCCCTGGTGGTGCACGGATACGGCGAGCACGCGGGCCGCTACGACGAGCTGGCCGCCGTACTGACCGGGCACGGGGCGGCCGTGTACGGGCCCGATCACGTCGGTCACGGCAGGTCGGCCGGGGAGCGGGTGCTGATCGAGGACTTCGAGGACGTGGTCACCGATGTGCACGCGGTGGCGGATCTCGCCCGGGCCGCGTACCCCGGGCTGCCGCTCGTCCTGGTCGGCCACTCGATGGGCGGACTGATCGCGGCCCGCTACGCCCAGCGCTACGGCGCCGAGCTGAGCGCGCTGGTCCTGTCCGGGCCGGTGATCGGCGCCTGGGAGCTGCCCGGGCGGCTGCTGGCCCTGCCGGAGATCCCGGACACCCCGGTGAGCCCGGCCGCGCTCTCCCGGGACCCGGCCGTGGGCGCCGCCTACGCCGCCGATCCGCTGGTGTGGCACGGGCCGATGAAGCGGCCGACGGTGGAGGCGTTCGCGCGCACCCTGCGGACCGTCGACCGGGGCGGAGACGTCGGACCGCTGCCGCTGCTGTGGCTCCACGGGGACGAGGACCGGCTGGTGCCCCTGGCCGGCAGCCGGATCGGCGTGGAGCGGCTGGCCGGCTCCCGGCTCACCGAGCGGATCTTCGCCGGGGCGCGGCACGAGGTGTTCCACGAGACGGACAAGAAGGAGGTCTTCGCCGAGCTGATCCGCTTCCTGGACCACTCGCTGCCCCGCTGATCAGGCCTGTTTGCTCCCCCGGGCGCTGGGCACCCGGCCGAGAACCACCGGCGCGAGACCGCCTCCAGCCAGCCCGACACCCCGCAGGGAAGGGGAAGCTTATGGCCGACGCCCTCGAAACCGAAGCGCTGTGGGAGGACTTCCACCGCGTGGTGAACATGACCTCGGCGGAGCTCTCGGCCTGGCTGCGGGTCCGGGACGCCGACGAGGAGACCGAGCCGCTGCCCGATGAGGCGGGCACGCGGACCGGACAGCATGTCCTCGCCATCCTCCAGAAGCGCCGCATGGACCTCACCGACGACGACATCCGCGTGATGCACAAGGTCGTCGACACCGTCGGAGACCTGGTGGACATGGCGGACGAGCCGGAGCCGGAGACGGCGCCGGAGGACACCCGCCGTCGGCACCGGCTGATGACGCTGGGCCACGACCCGCTCAAGCCATAGCCATGAACCGCGACGAGAGAGTCCTGCGCGAGCTGCTGTCCGCGCACGGGCAGACCTACGCCGAGGAGGCGGGCATCAGGCTGAAGGACACCCCGCAGCCGCTGTACCGGCTGCTCGTGCTGGCCCTGCTGCTCAGCGCCCGGATCCGCGCCTCGGTCGCGGTGGCCGCCGCCCAGGCCCTGCACGAGGACCACCTCGACAGCCCGCGCCGGATGGCCGACGCGGACTGGCAGCAACGGGTGGACGCCCTCGGCCGCGGCGGCTACCGGCGCTACGACGAGCGCACCGCCACTCAACTCGGCAACAGTGCCGAGCTGTTGCTGGACCGCTGGTCCGGGGACCTGCGCCGGCTGCACGAGGAGGCGCACGGCGACACCGGGGAACTCAGGCGGCTGCTGCAGGAGGAGCCGGGCATCGGACCGGCCGGCGCCGACATCTTCCTGCGCGAGGCTCAGCGCGTCTGGCGCGAGATCGCGCCCTACCTGGACGACAAGGCGCTCGACGGGGCGCAGCGGCTCGGCCTGCCGAAGGACCCGGACAAGCTCACCGAGCTCGCCGGGAACATCGAACCGGCCGTACTGGCCGCCGCGTTGGTGCGGGCCGCACTCGACAAGGAGGTGGCCGAAGACTGTCTGCGCCGCGCGTCATGATCGTGTCAGACTGCTGCTCGCATCCCGGCGGGAGTGAAGGAGCAGCACGTGACGGGGACCGAGCCGGCCGCGCAGCACATCGACACCACACGGCCGCATCCGGCCAGGGTGTACGACTGGTTCCTCGGCGGCAAGGACAACTACCCCGTCGACGAGCGGCTCGGCCGGCAGATCGCGGCGGTGGACGGGGGCGGCGCGCCGCGGGCCGCCCGCGCCAACCGGGCGTTCATGCAGCGGGCCACGCGCGCGCTCGCCGGGGACGGCATCCGCCAGTTCCTGGACATCGGCACGGGCATACCGACCGAGCCGAACCTGCACCAGATCGCGCAGTCGGTGGCGCCCGACGCGCAGGTGGTCTACGTCGACAACGACCCGATCGTGCTGGCCCACGCGGGCGCGCTGCTGCGCGGCACCCCCGAGGGCGTGACGGAGTACGTGCAGGCCGACGCCCGCGATCCGTACGCCATCCTCGAACAGGCCGCCCGCGTCCTGGACTTCGGCCGCCCGGTGGCGCTGTCCCTGATCGCGCTGCTGCACTTCGTCGCCGACGAGGACGGCGCCCACGAGGTGGTGTCGACGCTGGTCGACGCGCTCGCGCCGGGCAGCGCGCTGGTGCTGTCGATGATGACGGCCGACTTCGAGCCGGAGAACGTGCAGAAGGGAATCGCCGCGTACGCGGCCGGCGGAGTGACCCTGGTCGCGCGCTCCCGGGACGAGGTGGCCGCCTTCTTCGAGGGGCTCGACCTGCTGGAACCGGGCGTCGTACCGGTCGACGCCTGGCGCGGCGGACCGGCGGCCGACGGCACGGGGCCGGTCTCGCTGTACGGCGCGGTGGGCCGCAAACCCCGCACACCCTGACGTGTCAGTACGGCGCTACAGGCCCAGCACGCGGGAGATGGTCCGCAGCACGCCGCCCTCGTTGTTGGACGGAGCGAGGTGGCGGGCCCGGCGGACGACCTCGGGGTGGGCGCCCGCCATCGCGAAGGACCACTCGGCGGCGTCGAGCATCTCGAGGTCGTTGAGGTAGTCGCCGAATACCATGGTCTGCGCCGGCGTGATGCCGAGCGCCCGCTGCAGGCTGCGCAGGGCGGTCCCCTTGTTGGCGGTGCGGTTCATGACGTCCACCCAGTGCTCGCCGGAGACCACGACCTGGTGGGTGCCGGCGAACTCCGCGAGGGCCGGGGCGGTGGAGTGCTCGGCGGACCCGAAGTCGAACAGGGCGACCTTGATCACGTCGTCCTCGACGGCGGTGACGTCCTCCACGATCCGGTGCTCGACGTAGTACTTGCGCACCTCCGCCAGGAACGCCTCGTCGGTCCGCTCCACGTACGCCGACCGCTTGCCGCACACCACGGCGCCGACGTCCACGCCGTCCGTGACCAGCCGCCGTACCGTACGGACCACTCCCGCGGCGACGGCCTTGTCCATCGTGTCGGAGCTCAGCTCCACGCCGTCGCGAACCACGTACGTGCCGTTCTCCGCGATGAACACCATGCCCTCGGCGACCTCGGCGAACTGCCGGGCCAGCGTGGCGTACTGGCGGCCGCTCGCCGGGCTGAACAGCACGCCGCGCCGGCGCAGTTCGGCGAGCATCGGCCACAGCCCGTCGGGGATCCGCTGGGCGTCGTCCAGCAGGGTGCCGTCCATGTCCGTGACGATCAGGCGGATGTCGGCGGGGCCGGCCGGCAGGCCGGGGGTGTCGCGGAGGGGTGTGGGCGTGGCGGGCATGTCCTGCTTTCCGGTCGGGGACGGCGTGCCGGTCCAGTGTTCCTCATGGGCCGAAACGGCCCGGAGCCGGTTCCTGGTGGACCGAAACGTCCCGGAGTCGCACCGAACCGCCCACGGTGCGGGTTTCCCGGGACAGCGCGATCACCGGGCGGCACAATGACGGCGGAGGACAACCGCAATCGGAGAAGGGCGGCGACGTGACCGAGGGCCACTCCCCGACGGCCGGACCGGAGAAGCTGAACACCTCGGTGGCGCACAACGCCCGGGTGTGGAACTACTGGATCGGCGGCAAGGACAACTACGAGGTCGACCAGCGGGTCGGTGAGCACGTCGCCGGGATGTTCCCGGTGATCCGAGCGGTGGCTCGCGCGGACCGGGAGTTCCTGGCCCGGGCGGTGCGGTTCCTGGCCGCCGAACGCGGGATGCGGCAGTTCCTGGACATCGGCACCGGCCTGCCGACTGTCGAGAACACCCACGAGATCGCGCAGCGGATCGCCCCGGAGTCCCGAATCGTGTACGTCGACAACGACCCGATCGTGCTCGTGCACGCCCGCTCGCTGCTCACCAGCTCCCCCGAGGGCGTCACCGACTACGTCGACGCCGATGTGCACGACCCGGAAGGCATCCTGCGGCGCGCCGCCGAGACTCTGGACCTGACCCGGCCGGTCGCGCTGATGATGCTGGGCATCCTGAACTTCGTCCTGGACACCGGCGAGGCCCGGGACATCGTGCGGCGGCTCATGGCGGCGCTGCCCTCGGGCAGCCACCTGGTCCTCACCCACCCGACCTACGACGGTGACGTGGGCGGCGAGGGCAACCGGGCGGCGATGGAGTTCTGGAACGCCAACGCCACCCCGCCGATCACCGCCCGCAGCCGCGCGGAGATCGCCGGCTTCCTCGACGGCCTGGAGCTGGTCGAGCCGGGTCTGGTGCCCTGCTCGCAGTGGCGCGCCGGAGCGGCGGCCGCCGCGGTGCCGCAGTTCGGCGCGGTGGCCGTGAAACCCTGACGCCGGCACCGGGCGGACCGACGCCCGGGAGGACGGGCCGGCCCGCGGCAGCGAGGTTCACCGAGGAGGACGTATGGCCGAGGAGGACGTATGACCACTCTTGCCGACCCCGTGCCCGGCGGGCGCCCGGAGGACCTGCGCCGGGTCGCGGGGCTCACGGCCGACCTCGCCGCGCGGGGCGTGCGCGGGATCGTGCTGGCCTATGTGGACACCGCGGGCATCTGCCGGGTGAAGACGGTCCCGACGGCCCGGCTGGAGGCGGCCGTGTCCTGGGGCGTCGGCATGTCCCCGGTCTTCGACACCTTCCTCGCCGACGACTCGATCGTCACCACCGACGTCCTCGGCTCCCCGGACGGTGACCTGCGCCTGTATCCGGACCTGGACCGGCTGGTGGAACTGGCCGGGCAGCCCGGCTGGGCGTGGGCACCGGTGGACCGCATCACGCAGGAGGGCACCCGGCACCCCGGCTGTGCCCGAACCTTTCTGCGCCGGATCGTCGCCGACGCCGCCGAGCGGCACGGCCTGGCCTTCCGGGCAGCGATCGAGGTCGAGTGGGCGGTCGGGCTCGGCTCGGCACCGCCCGGCGCGTTCGTACCGGCCGTGTCCGGCCCGGCGTACGGCGCGATCCGGCAGGTCGAACTGAGCGACTACACCGCCGACCTGCTGGCCGCGCTCGCCGCCCAGGACGTGCCCGTCGACCAGCTCCATCCAGAGTACGCGGCCGGGCAGTTCGAGGTCTCCGTGGGCGCGCTGGACCCGGTGGCGGCGGCCGACCGCAGCGTGCTGGTCCGGCAGACGATCCGGGCGGTCGCCGGGCGGCACGGCCTGAGGGTGTCGTTCTCACCCGCGGTGTCCGCCGAGGGCGTCGGCAACGGCGGACACATCCACGTGTCCTGCCGGCGCGAGGGCGTGAACCTGCACGCGGGCGGGGAGCGCCGCTACGGCATGACACCCGAGGCGGAGTCCTTCGCGGCAGGGATCCTGGCCCGGCTGCCCGCGCTGACGGCGGTCACCGCACCGAGCCCCGCCAGCTATCTGCGGCTCAAACCGTCCCAGTGGGCGGGGGTGTTCACCGCCTGGGGCCGGGAGACGCGGGAGGCCGCGCTGCGGGTGATCACCGGCTCGGCGGGCCGCCGGGAGCAGGAGGCCAACCTGGAGGTGAAACCGGTCGACCTGGCCGCCAACCCCTATCTCGCCCTCGGCTGTGTCATCGCCGCCGGCCTGGACGGGATCGGCTCCTTCCTCGCCCTCCCGGAGGAGATCACCGGCGACCCGGCCCGGTACGGCCCGGAGGAGGCGGCGGCTCACGGCGTGCGGCGGCTGCCGCAGTCGCTGCCGCAGGCCGTCGAGGAGTTCCGGGCGGACCAGGTGCTGCGGTCCGCGCTGGGACCGGTGCTCGCGGACGCGGTGACCGCCGTACGGCTCGGCGAGGCGGCGGCCGTCGAGGGCCTGGACGACGCGCGGGTGGCGGCGGCCTACCGCTGGGTGTACTGACCATGGGCACGCCCGGACCGGTCCACGAGGCCCTCGCCGAGCTGGAGTTGGTGGACCATCACTGCCACGGCGCGGTGACGGCCGACCTCGCGCCCGAGGAGTTCGCCCCGCTGCTGACCGAGGGCGAGTCCTGGCCCGGTGTCTCCCCCTTCGACACCCCCGCCGGCGTGGCCGTACGCCGGCACTGCGCACCCCTGCTGGACCTCCCCCGGCACGCGCCGCCGGCCGACTACCTGGCCCGCCGTTCGGAATGCGGCTGGCAGGAGGTCAACCGCCGCTTTCTGCGGGCCACGGGAGCGGGGGCGTTCCTCGTGGACACCGGGTACGCCCCGCTCCCGCTCACCTCCCCGGCCGAGCTGGCGGCGGCCTCCGGTGCCCCCGCCTCCGAGGTCGTACGCCTGGAGCAGGTGGCGGAGGCGGTGGCCGCGCGGGGCGTGGAGGCGGGCGAGTACGCGGCCCGCTTCCGTGCCGCGGCCGAGGACGCCGTACGCCGGCCGGGCGTGGTGGCCGTGAAGTCGGTGGCCGCGTACCGCACCGGCTTCGCCCTGGACCCGGCGCGCCCGGCGGATGCCGAGGTGACCGGGGCCGCCCGGCGCTGGCTCGCGGACGGCGACCGGCTCGCCGATCCGGTGCTGGTACGGCACCTGCTGTGGACCGCCGTGGACCTCGGCCTGCCGTTGCAGCTGCACACCGGCTTCGGCGACGCCGACCTCAGGCTGCACCACGCCGACCCGGCCCTGCTGACCGACTGGCTGCGGCTGACGGCCGGCACGGTCCCGGTGCTGCTGCTGCACTGCTGGCCGTACCACCGCCAGGCCGCCTATCTGTCCGCGGTGTTCGAGCAGGTGTACCTGGACGTGGGCCTCGCCCTGCACCACACGGGCCCGGTCCGCTGCCGGACGGTGCTGGAGGAGGCGCTGGAGATCACCCCGTTCCGCAAACTGCTCTACAGCTCCGACGCCTACGGCCTTGCCGAATTCCACCACCTCGGCGCCCTGTGCTTCCGGCAGGGACTGGCCGATCTGCTGCAGGCCCGCGTCGACGCCGACGAGTTGAGCCTGCCCGACGCCCTGCGGATCGCGGCCTGGACCGGCCGCGACAACGCCCTGCGCCTGTACGGACCTCCCGTATCCGACCCGGCCCGCGTTCCCAGCGGGCGCCCCACCCGGAAAGTATGATCAAGCAATGTCTGACATGACCGAGACGACGCCCGGCTGGCTGACCACGGACGAGCTGGAAATGGCCAGGGCCCGGATGCCGATCCTGTACGTCGAGGCCGTGCCCGTGCGCGTGGACGACAGCGGCGAAGTCACCAGCATCGGCCTGCTGCTGCGGATCGGACCGGACGGGACGGTCAGCCGGACCCTGGTTTCCGGCCGCGTCCTGCACCACGAACGGGTCCGCGACGCGCTGCTGCGCCACCTGGAGAAGGACCTCGGCCCGGTCGCGCTGCCCCGCGTCCCGCCGTCCCTGCAGCCGTTCACGGTCGCGGAGTACTTCCCGACGGTGGGCATCACGCCGTACCACGACCCGCGCCAGCACGCGGTGTCCCTCGCCTACATCGTCCCGGTCACCGGCGACTGCCGCCCCCGGCAGGACGCGCTGGACCTGGTCTGGTTCAGCCCGCAGGAGGCCGTCTCCCCGGCGGTGCAGAGCGAGATGCCGGGCGGGCACGGGGTGCTGCTGAAGCAGGCGCTCGCGCACGTGGGTCTGGCCCTCTGACGACGGCGGCGGCCCGACCTGCCTGCCTATCAGGCCGGTCAGGCCGCCGACCAGAGGTTCTGGTGGCGCTTTCAGGTTGTGTTCAGGTTCGCGGCGCCCGATGGCAACAGCTGCACCAGAAGCCCCAAAACAATGGCAAAGGGGGCTGGGGAAAGATCACTTGGGCGTGCGAAAGTGCGGGCCATGAGCACTGAGTACGTCCTGGAGGACCGGCCCCGCGGTAACGCACGCGCGCGCATACGCGAGAGCGCGAACAAGGTGCCCGAGGTCACCGTCTACTTCTGGATCATCAAGGTCCTCACCACCGGCATGGGCGAGACCGCCTGCGACTTCCTGGCCCACACAGTGGGCAACATCCCGGCGGTCGGGCTCGGCGGGCTCGCGTTCGTGGCGTCGCTGGTGCTCCAGTTCGCCGTCCGCCGGTACGTGGCCTGGATCTACTGGACGGCGATCGTCATGGTCAGCGTGTTCGGCACGATGGCCGCGGACGCGCTCCACGTGGTCGTCGGCGTCCCGTACACCCTGTCCACCCCGCTGTTCATGATCGCCCTGGCCGCCGTCTTCGTCCTCTGGTACAAGTCCGAGCGCACCCTGTCGATCCACTCCATCCGCACCCGGCGCCGCGAGTTCTTCTACTGGGCGGCCGTCCTCGCGACCTTCGCCCTGGGCACCGCCGCGGGCGACCTCACCGCGACGATCGGCCTCGGCTACCTGGGCTCGGCCGTCCTGTTCGCCGTGGCGATCTGCGTCCCGGCCGTCGCCCACCGAGCACGCCTGCTGGGCGCGGTGACCGCGTTCTGGACGGCGTACGTCATCACCCGCCCGCTCGGTGCCTCCATCGCCGACTGGATGGCCATGAACAAGGCGGACGGTCTGGGCTGGGGCCTGGGTCCGGTGACGCTGGCCTGGACGGTGGCCATTCTCGTGCTGGTCGGCTACCTCGCCACCACACGTCGGGACGTCGCCGCCTGATTCCGCCCCCAGCACAGAGAGAGGGCCTCGCCCGGCAGCGCCGGCGAGGCCCTTTCCCATGCGGTGGCGGCCGCCGTCGGCCCCCCTGGCCAGGGCACCGATGCCACAATCGAAGTGATGCCGGCGTCCCGCACGGACAGGGGTCGGGTCAGGAGGCCGGAATGGCGGGAGCCAAGGCAGGGAGACAGCCCAGCCGGCCGCGCCTCCCCGAGCTGCACATGCGGCTGCGGTCCGAGCTGGGCCGGATCGACGACCAGCTGCGCGCCCTGCTGTCCACCATGGACCGGCTGCAGGGCCTGCTCGATGCGGTGGTGGCCATCAGCCGGGAGGTGGAGCTGCCCGCGGTGCTGCGCCGCATCGTGACGACCGCCATGGAGCTGGTCGGCGCCCGCTACGGAGCCCTGGGCGTGCTCGACGAGTCCGGGGAACGCCTGGAGCAGTTCATCTCGGCGGGTCTGTCCGAGCAGGAACGCGAGGCGCTGGCCGCGTCCGGGCTGCCGCGCGGCCGGGGCGTCCTCGGCCACCTGATCAGCAACCCTGCCCCCCTGCGGATCGACGACATCCAGGGCCATCCCTCCTCCGCCGGATTCCCGCCCGGCCATCCGCGCCTGCACACCCTGCTCGGCGTCGCCATCACCGTGCGCGGCGAGATCTACGGCGACCTCTACCTCTCCGAGCGGAGCGACGGACAGCCCTTCGACGAGAACGACGAGAACATCGTCGTCGCCCTGGCCAGCGCCGCCGGCATCGCGATCGAGAACGTCCGCCTGTTCGAACGGATCCGCGTCGGAGCAGAGCAGTTCCAGCGGCTTCTGCTGCCCACCCTGCCCGACCTGCGGCCGTTCACCGCCGCCGCCATCTACCGGCCGGCCGCCGAGCCCAGTCAGCTCGGCGGGGACTGGTACGACGCGATCCCGCTGCCCGACGGCGTCGTGGCGGTCGTCATCGGCGACGTCGCCGGCCACGATCTGCAGGCCGCGGCCGCCATGGCCGCAACCCGCAACATGCTGCGCGCCCTTGTGTTCGACCAGAGCAGTCCGCCGGGCGCGGTCCTCACCCAGCTCGACCGGACCCTGAAGTCGGTCGCGAACCACCGCGTCACGACCACGGCCCTGGCCCGCATCGAGCGGGACGGGCCGGGGTGGCGACTGCGCTGGAGCACCGCGGGCCATGTCCCGCCCCTGCTGATGACCCGTGATCGCCACGTGGTCTGTCTGCTCGCCGAGCCCGGGCTGCCTCTCGGTGTCGACACCGAGCAGCCCCGCCCGGACCACTCCCGCTTCCTGCCGCCGGAGGCCACCGTCGTCTTCTTCACCGACGGGCTGATCGAGCATCCCGCGCACTCCATCGACGAGAGTCTGCGGGAACTGGCCTCTCTCGCCGCGGTCCATGCCGCCCTGCCCCTGCCGGAGTTCGTCCAGGCGCTGGCCGATCACCACCCCAGCGACGGTCACGACGACATGGCCATCCTCGCCCTGCGCACCCCGCCCGCCTGACCTCCCCCGGTTGCCGCTTCCGGGCCGGCCGCCCTGCCGTGGAGGATCCGGGGGATCCGGCGGATGATGGGGTCGGATGACGGGTTCGGGGCGAT
The DNA here is from genome assembly GCF_053597455.1 of Streptomyces sp. NPDC001393. Taxonomy (NCBI): domain Bacteria; kingdom Bacillati; phylum Actinomycetota; class Actinomycetes; order Kitasatosporales; family Streptomycetaceae; genus Streptomyces; species Streptomyces sp. NPDC001393. Next base: position 103,320 of record NZ_JBSFIH010000023.1, on the reverse strand, counting down.
GTCGAAGCGGAGGTCGCCCGATGGCGGTCGTGCGGCGTCAAGGGCTCCGGCGCAGTGGTCCGGCCGCCCTGGAGATCTGTGCCATCGCCGCGCTGTACTACGGCTCGGCCAGGCTGGGACTGCTCCAGCAGCTGGTGCGCGGCCAGGTCACCCCCCTGTGGCCGCCGAGCGGTATCGCGGTGGCGGGCCTGCTGCTGCGCGGCCCGCGCATCTGGCCGGGCATCGCACTCGGCGCGTTCCTGGTGAACATCGCGCTGGGGCCGTCGCTCCCGGCCGTGCTCGCCATCGTGGCGGGGAACACCCTCGCGCCCGTCTGCTCCTTCCTGCTGCTCGGCCGTGCGGGCTTCCATGTGGAGCTGGACCGGCTGCGGGACGCGCTCGCGCTCGTCTTCCTCGGTGGTCTCACGGGGATGCTGGTGAGCGCGACGACGGGCAGCGGGACCCTGGCCCTCGCCGGAGTGCTGCGGCCCGGCGACTTCTGGCCCACGTGGTCGGTCTGGTGGACCGGCGACGCGATGGGCGTCCTGCTGGTCACACCGGTCCTGCTCGTCCTGCGCTCGGCGTGCCTGCCGAAGAACGTGCGCCCGTCCCGGTGGGCGGAGGCACTGCTGCTCATGGCGGCCACGGCCGGCGTCGGATTCCTCGTGGCCGGTCACGCGCCCCTGCTGTTCCTCGGGTTCCCGCTGCTGACCTGGGCTGCCTTCCGCTTCCAGCTGGCGGGGGCCGCGCCCTGCGCGCTGGCCGTGTCGACCTTCGCTGTCATCGCCGGTGCCGAGCGAACAGGGCCGTTCGCCGGTCACAGCCTGCTCACCAAGATGATCACCCTGCAGGCCTTCAACGGCTCTGCCGCGCTGACCGCGCTGCTGCTCGCCGCGGTCGTCAGCGAGCGCAACGACACCGAGCGGGAGATCGCGCGGGCCTGCGGTCAGCTCGCCGGGATGGCGGCCAAGATCGCCGCCGGCGACCACCGCCCGACCCTGCCCGCCGCGGAGGGCGGGAAAGCGGCGGGCGAGACGGACGCCGGAGACCCGCGGACACGGCAAAGGCCGTCTCCTCATCCCTGAGAAGACGGCCCTCCGACCGGCAGAAAAGCTGGTCGGGACGACAGGATTTGAACCTGCGACCCCTTGACCCCCAGTCAAGTGCGCTACCAAGCTGCGCCACGTCCCGGTGCCGTTTGACCTGGGGTTTCCCCGGTCGAACGCGCAGGGAAACAATACCGCACTCCGCTCGGTGGTCGCGCACCGGTTTTCCGGTTGACCTCAAGTTCGGTTGAGGTTGCACGATCGACTTCATGACGATCACAGCGGACGGAAACCGCACGTACGGGTACGACGACCTGCCCGGTCTGATGAGTCTGATGACCGGCGACGAGAAGCACGGACCGGCGGCCACCTCCACCCTCGACGCGCTGTGGGTGCTCTACGACCGGGTGCTTCGGGTGACGCCGGAGCGGCGGGACGATCCGGCCCGGGACCGGTTCCTGCTGAGCAAGGGGCACGGGCCCATGGCGTACTACGCGGTGCTGGCCGCGAAGGGGTTCGTGCCGGTGGACTGGCTGCCCGGGTTCGGCTCGTACGACTCCCCGCTCGGGCATCACCCGGACCGGGTGCTCGTTCCGGGCGCCGAGATCGGCAGCGGCTCGCTCGGGCACGGGCTGCCGATCGCGGTGGGCAGCGCACTGGGGCTCCGGGCGCAGGGGCTGCACGATCCGGCGGTCTGGGTGCTGATCGGGGACGCCGAGCTGGACGAGGGCAGCAACCACGAGGCGATCGCCTTCGCCGGGCCCGCCGGCCTGGAGCGGCTGCACACGATCGTGGTCGACAACTCCTCCGCCAGCCACGCCCGCCCCGGCGGGATCGCCGCCCGGTTCGAGGCGGCGGGCTGGTCGGCGGTGACCGTCGACGGGCGCGATCACGAGGCGCTGCACGCCGCGTTCACCGCGCGGCATCCCGGGCGGCCGCACGTGATCGTGGCCCGCGTCGAGCCGAAGAACGCCCGACTCCCGCTTTCTGGAAAGGCAGACCCCGATGGACACCATGCGTGACCGATTCGCCCCCGTCGTCTCCCGGCTGCTGGACGAGGACCCGCGGGTCGCGGTGGTCCTCGCCGAGATCGGCAAGGACGGCTTCCGCGAGGCCATGGCCCGGCATCCCGACCGGGTCGTCAACGTCGGCATCCGCGAGCAGCTGCTGGTCGGGGCGGCGGCGGGGCTGGCGCTGACCGGACTGCGCCCGGTGGTGCACACCTTCGCCAGCTTCCTGGTGGAGCGGCCGTTCGAGCAGGTCAAGCTGGACCTCGGCCACCAGGACACCGGGGCGGTGCTGGTGAGCGCGGCCGCCTCCTTCGACTGGCCGGCCGGCGGCTACACGCACATGGCCCCCGGCGACGTGGCGCTGCTCGACACGCTGGACGGCTGGGCCGTACACGTGCCCGGACACCCGGACGAGGCCGAGACACTGCTGCACCACGCGATCGCCGCGGGCGACGACAAGGTGTACGTACGGCTGTCCGTGCAGGCCAACCGGCAGGGACGGCTGATCGACGGCACGCACTTCGTCACCGTCCGCGAGGGCCGCCGGGGTGTGGTCCTCGCCGTGGGCCCGGTGCTGGACTCGGTCCTCGCCGCCACGGAGGGCCTGGACCTGACCGTCCTGTACGCGACGACCGTACGGCCCTTCGACGCGGCCGGTCTGCGCCGGGCCACGGAGGCGGCGGGTACCGATGTCGTGCTGGTCGAGCCCTATCTCGCGGGCACCTCGACGACCGCGGCGAGCGAGGCCCTCTCGGACGTGCCGCACCGGGTCCTGGGCCTCGGCGTCGGCCGCCGCGAGCTGCGGCGCTACGGGAGCATCGAGGAGCACGTGGCCGCGCACGGGCTGGACGCGGTGAGCTTGAGGGAGCGGATCGGCGAGTTCGTGGCGCCCACCCGTTGGGCCAGTTGAGCACCGCGCGCGGCTGCGGGTGCGTGGGAGCTGGTCGCGCCCACGCGGCGGAGCCGCATATCGATACAGCCCCGCGCCCCTTCGGGGCGCTCATCGCCGTCGGAGCCTGCGGGCAGTCGTGCCGCTGGGGCGGCACGGGTGGGCGCAGGCGGCACCCTGCCGGCGCAGGGCACCTGCACGCACCCGGCGCTCACCGCGCCGGCGCGTCCGCGTCGGCCCGGACCAGATCCCGTACCGCCGGTACCGCGAGCAGCGCCAGCGCCACCGCCAGGCTGGTCGCGGCGGAGACCAGCAGAACATGGCCCGCGCCGAGCGTACCGGCCGCCGGGCCCGCGAGGGCCTGGCCCACCGGCATCATGGCGAGGGAACCGGCCACGTCGTAGGCGTGGATGCGGTTGAGGACGTCCGGCGGGACCTGGCTCTGCACGCTGGTCGCCCACATCACGCCCCAGAACGACATCCCGGCGCCGGCCACCGCCGCCCCCGTCGCCATCGCCGGCACGCCGAGCCCGGCGCCGACGGCCGCGGGGAAGCCGAAGAAGGCGAACAGGGAGAGCGCGCCGGCGCGGAGCATCCGGCGGGGCCGGAGCCGGAGGGCGAGCAGGCCGCCGACCACCGTGCCCGCGCCGAGGGCGGAGTTGACCAGGCCGTAGGCGCGCGGCCCGTGCTGCTGGACGACCTCCGTGGCCACGAGCGGGACGGTCGGACCCCAGACCGCGATCATGTACAGACACCAGACGGCGATCACGGCCCACAGCCAGGTCCGGGATCTGAACTCCCGCCAGCCCTGGGCCAGATCGGCCCGGAAGGCGCGCATCCCCCGGCCGGTGGCGGCACGGGTGCCCTCGTCGAGCGGGGGCAGCCGGAGCAGCAGCAGGCACAGGGCGCTCGTGGCGTAGGTGGCGGCGTGCGCGGCGAACACCGCGCCGGGTGAGGCGAAGCCGACCAGGAGACCGGCGACGGCGGGGCCGGCGAGCTGGGCGGCGGACTCCGCTATGCGGATCGCGCCGTTGGCGCCCTGGATGTCGGCGGCCAGCCGGGGCACCGTACTGGCCACGCCCGGCTGGAACACCGCTCCCGCCACGCCGCCCACGAAACCGATCGCGCAGATCTGCCACAGCACCACATGCCCGGCGAAGAACAGGCCCGCGGCGAGGGACTGGGTGACGAGCCGGACGAGGTCGGCCCCGATCATCAGCCTGCGGGTGCTGAACCGGTCGGCGATGACCCCGCCGAAGACGACGAGACCGGCGAACGCCGCCGCCGTCGAGGCCATGGCGAGGCCGACCGCGCCCGCGCCGTACCCGTGCTGAAGCAGGCCGGCGGCGAGGGCCACGGGCAGCATGGTGTCGCCGAGGCGGGCGACGGCCCGGGCCACGAAGAACAGCGCGAAGTCCCGGGACCAGACGGCGCGCCGGCCGGCCCCGGCCCGGCGCGTCCCGCGCGTGGTGGTGTCGCGCCGTGTGTCCGTTCCGGTCATCGCGGTTGCCCCTTCCCCGGCGCCCCCTGTGGTGCCGCGCCCGCTGCGCCGCGCCGGATCATGCCACGCCCGGCTCGCGCGCACGGGGGGTTTTCACTCCCCGGGCGGCAGCCCCAACTCGGGGTGGGCGTCCAGGAGTCGGGGCGGTGCGGCCTGCCGCCAGGAGTCGGCGAGGATGTCGCGCAGCTCGTCCTCGTCCTCCAGCGCGGCGAGTCTCGCTCTGACCCAGGCGAACTGGGCCTCGTGGTCGGCGATCCAGAACTTCCCCGGCTCGGCGAGCACCAGTTCGTCGCGCTCCTCCTTGGGGCAGCGCACGGCGATGGACGTCTCGTCCTCGGGCAGGGTCGCGAACATCTTCCCGGCCACCCGGAACGTGGGCATGCTCCAGGCGACCTTCTCCGTGGTGTCCGGCAGGGACAGGGCGATACGGCGTACGTCTTCGGCATCCGGCATGCAACGCACCGTAGCCCCTGCCACTGACAGTCACCCGCCCGATGGCTCCAGCCGCTTGTAGTACAACGTCGTCGCGCGCAACGCGCCGCCGGGGCTCTCCGCGTAGTCGGGGATGACGCCGGCCCGGATCCAGCCGGCCGAGCGGTAGAGGTGCTCGGCGGGGCTGCCGGTCTCGGTGTCGAGGTGGAGCAGGGTGATGCCGGCGGCAGCGGCGGCGTTCTCGGCGGTGGCGAGGAGGCTGCGGCCGAGTCCCTGCCCGCGCGCGGAGCGGTGCACCATCAGCTTCACCAGCTCCGCGCGGTGGCGGCTGTTCGGTTTGTCGGGGTAGGCCAGGCTCACGGTCCCGGCCGGGCGGCCGGAACCGTCGAGCGCCGCCCAGACGGTGAGCCGGCCCGCCGCCGTCGCCTCGGCCCGCTCCCGCCACCAGGCGGTGGCCTCCTCGTGTGTGAGCGACGCGAGGAAGCCGACCGAGGCACCGCCGGCCACGGTGTCGGTCAGCAGCTCCGCCAACTCGCCTGCGCGCTCTCGTACTTGCGCGGCGCTCCAGCGCTCCACCCTCATGGCCGCACCACCGCGAGGGCGTACCGCGCCTCCTCGGGGCCGGGGCACCGGAACCGGGTCGGGCCGAAGACCCGCATCCGCAGGCAGTCTCCGGCGTCCAGGCGGTGGACCTGCTCCCCGTCGGTCACCTCCAGGGCTCCGTCGAGCAGCCACAGGTGCTGTTCCAGGCCGGTCACGGGCGGGCGGTCATAGGCGATGTCGGCGCCCGGTGCGAGCCGGCCCTCGACCAGTTCGCCGCGGAGCCCGGCGTGCGGCGGGGACACGGAGCGGCGGACGAATCCGGAGCCGCGGTCCTCCCAGATCTGCTGATCGGCGGCCCGGACCAGCGGCGCGGGTGCCGCCTCGACCTCGCTGAGCAGCTGGGACATGGTGCGGCCGTAGACATGGCACAACCGGTTCAGCAGGGCGGCGGTGGGGCTGGTCTCCGCGCGTTCGGCACGCGACAGGGTGGACCGGCTCACCCCGCTGCGCTCGGCCAGCTCCCCCAGGGACCAGCCGTGCTGGGCACGCAGCTCGGCGAGGCGGGCACCGAGCCGGGCATCGACGGGGTCCGGGGCCGGTACGACACTCTGTTTCACATCAGGGATTCTATCCCGCATATGAAACGACCACGCGTGGTTTCCCGGACTGCGGGCCCCCTAGGCCCGGGCCGCTGCCTTCAGGGCGTCCAGTACCGGGCGGATCAGCGGGTGTCCCTCGGCTCCGCGGCGTACCGCGGCGAAGACGCGGCGGGTCGGGGCCACGCCGTCCACGGGGCGTACGACGACGCCGGTGAGGTCCATGCCGTTCAGCGCGGAGCGCGGGACGAGGGCCACGCCCGCGTCGGCCGAGGCCAGCGCGACGACCGCGCGGAAGTCGTCGGAGGAGTGTTCCAGGCGGGGCTGGAAGCCGGCGCTCTCGCAGGCGAGGACGACCACGTCGTGGCAGGGGTTGCCGGGGTACGGGCCGATCCAGGGGTCCTTGGCCAGCTCGGCGAGGGGCACCTCGGCGGTGTCCGCGAGGCGGTGGCCGACGGGTACGACCGCGTCGAACGGCTCGGCGTAGAGCGAGACGTGGGTGAGCCGGGGGTCGTCGGCGGGCGGCGCGCCCCGGTACTCCACGGCCACCGCCACGTCGACCTGCCGGTCCAGCACCATGGGCAGGCTCGCGTCGCCCTCGGCGTCCTGGACGCGGATGCGGATGCCGGGCGCGGTGTGCGCGAGCCGGGCCACGGCCGGGGCCACGACCTGGGCGATACCGGTCGCGAAGGCGGCCACGGTGACCGTGCCCGCCTCGCCCGAGCCGTAGGCGGCCAGCTCGGCCTCGGCCCGCTCCAGCTGGGCGAGGACCGCGTTGGTGTGGCTGAGCAGGATCTCGCCGGCCGGGGTGAGCCGTACGCCCTTGGCGCTGCGCTCGACCAGGCGGTGGCCGGTCTCCTGCTCCAGAGCCGTGAGCTGCTGGGAGACGGCCGAGGGGGTGAGGTACAGCGCGGCGGCCGCCGCGGTGACCGTGCGGTGGTCGGCCACCGCACGGAGGATGTGGAGCCGCCGTGCCTCGATCATGTCCTCAATTATCCCCGGGGTTCCGCCCTGCTCAGGCCTCCAGCTCGGCGCGGGCCGCGACGAAGGCGTCGACCGCGCGGTGGACGTCCTCGGTGGAGTGCGCGGCGGACAGCTGGACGCGGATGCGGGCCTGGCCCTGCGGGACGACCGGGTAGGAGAAGCCGATCACGTACACACCGCGCTCCAGCAGCAGCTCGGCCATGCGGCCCGCCTTCGCCGCGTCGCCGATCATCACGGGGGCGATGGCGTGGTCGCCGGGGAGGATGTCGAAGCCCTCCTCGGTCATGCGGCGGCGGAACAGGGCGGTGTTCTCGTTCAGCCGGACCCTCAGGTCGTCGGCGGACTCCAGCAGGTCGAGGACCTTCAGGGAGGCGGCGGCGATCACCGGGGCGAGGGTGTTGGAGAACAGGTACGGGCGCGAGCGCTGGCGCAGCAGGGCGACGATCTCGGCGCGGGCGGCGACATAGCCGCCGGAGGCGCCGCCGAGGGCCTTGCCGAGGGTGCCGGTGATGATGTCGACGCGGTCCATGACGCCGTGCAGTTCGGGGGTGCCGCGGCCGGTGGGGCCGACGAAGCCGACGGCGTGCGAGTCGTCGACCATGACCATCGCGTCGTAGCGGTCGGCGAGGTCGCAGATCTCGCGCAGGGGGGCGACGTAGCCGTCCATGGAGAAGACGCCGTCGGTGACGATCAGCCGGCGCCGCGCGTCGGACGCCTCCTTCAGCTTCGCCTCGAGGTCGGCGAGGTCACGGTTGGCGTAGCGGTAGCGGCGGGCCTTGGACAGGCGGATGCCGTCGATGATGGAGGCGTGGTTGAGGGCGTCGGAGATCACCGCGTCCTCCTCGCCGAGCAGCGTCTCGAAGACGCCGCCGTTGGCGTCGAAGCAGGAGGAGTACAGGATCGTGTCCTCCTGGCCGAGGAAGGCCGACAGGCGCGCCTCCAGCTCCTTGTGGACCTCCTGGGTGCCGCAGATGAAGCGGACGGAGGCCATGCCGTAGCCCCAGCGGTCCAGCGCGGCGTGGGCGGCGGCGATCACCTCGGGGTGGTCGGCGAGGCCGAGGTAGTTGTTGGCGCAGAAGTTGAGGACCTCGCCGGGGCGGCCGCCGGCGGTGACGCCGACGGTCGCGGACTGCGGGGTGCCGATGACCCGCTCGGGCTTGTGCAGTCCGGCGGCACGGATCTCGTCGAGGGTGGCGCGCAGGTCGTCGCGGACGGTGTCGAACATGAGGAGGGCTCCTGAAAGTGCTGACGGAGTGAGGGAGTCGGGCGTGCTACGGCTCAGGCGGTCCAGTCCAGGATGACCTTGCCGCCCTTGCCGCTCGCGGCGTCCGCGAACGCGGCCTCGAAGTCGCGGTAGCCGTACCGGCCGGTGATCACGGGGGCGAGGTCCAGGCCGCCCTCCAGCAGCACCGACATGGCGTACCAGGTCTCGAACATCTCGCGGCCGTAGATGCCCTTGATGGTGATCATCGAGGTGACGATCCGGGCCCAGTCGACCGGGAACTCCTGCGCCGGCAGGCCGAGCATGGCGATGCGGCCGCCGTGCGTCATGTTGGCGATCATGTCGCGCATGGCCTCGGGGCGGCCGGACATCTCCAGGCCGATGTCGAAGCCCTCGCGCAGCCCCAGTTCCCGCTGGCCGTCGGCGATCGTGGTCTCGGCGACGTTCAGGGCGAGGCTCACGCCGATCTTGCGGGCCAGCTCCAGGCGCTCCTCGCTGACGTCGGTGATGACGACGTTGCGAGCACCGGCGTGCCGGGCGACGGCGGCCGCCATCAGGCCGATCGGCCCGGCGCCGGTGATCAGCACGTCCTCGCCGACCAGCGGGAACGACAGCGCGGTGTGCACGGCGTTGCCGAACGGGTCGAAGATCGCGGCGACGTCGAGGTCGACGGGGACGCGGTGCACCCAGACATTACCCGCGGGCAGGGCGACGTACTCGGCGAAGGCGCCGTCCCGGCCGACGCCGAGGCCGACCGTGGCCCGGCACAGATGGCGGCGGCCGGCCAGGCAGTTGCGGCACTTGCCGCACACCAGATGGCCCTCGCCGCTGACCCGGTCTCCGATGCGGATGTCGGCCACGTCCCGGCCGACCTCGACGACCTGGCCGACGAACTCGTGCCCGAGCACGAGCGGGGTCCGGATCGCCTGCTGCGCCCAGCCGTCCCAGGCCCGGATGTGCAGGTCGGTGCCGCAGATACCGGTCCGCATGACCTTGATCAGCACGTCACCCGGCCCGACCTCGGGCTCCGGGACGTCCGTCAGCCAGAGTCCCGGCTCCGCCTTCTGCTTGACCAGCGCCTTCACGCGTGCGGCTCCTGTGGGTGAGGTCCCGGCCCACGGGCATGCCGAAGGAGCCCGCACCGGGTCAGAGGGGTGGAATCACCCTGCAATCTGCCGTATGCGCGGGCCGCGGGTCCATCGAGCTTTTCTTAACCGCCGCCTCAGCTTTCCTTCACGCCCCCGGTACCGGCGGCGTGGGCATCCCCTGGCACGTCACAGGGGCAGCCCGTCCTCGGCGCTGCGTTCGAGGCGTACGACGAGATCGGCGGCCAGCGCCTTCACGGTCTCCAGGCCCGACCGGCCCCAGGACCGCGGCTCGGTGTCGGCCGCGCACACGGTGCCGAGCGCCATGCCGGAGCTGTCGAGAAGCGGAGCGCCGAGATAGGAGCGGATGCCGTACTCGTCCACCACGGGGTTTCCGGCGAACCGCGGATAGTCGCGGACGTCGTCGAGCACCAGCGCCCTGCGGCGGACCACCACATGGGGGCAGAACCCGTGCTCGCGCGGCAGCAGCCGGCCGAACTCCGGCCGGCTGCCGTCCTCCCGCAGGAACGGCGGGGCGGCGGGGACACACAGACCCGCGAAGAACTGGTGGTCCTCGCCGACGAAGTTGACCATGGCGTACGGCGCGCCGGTGAGCCCGGCGAGATGGCCGGCGAAGGCGTCCAGTGCCGGGTCGGGCCGGCCCACCAGGCCGAGCAGGCGCAGTCGGTGGACCCGGGCGGGGGCCTCCTTGTCCTCCGGGGTGAGCAGCAGACCCCGGACCGGCCGGGGCGGCTCGTAGGTCATGGCCGGACTCCTGGCCGGGCATCGGCGTTGTGGGCATACCTCATTGAGGAACTCCGTGTGCGGTAGGGCGGGATCACCTGTGGGCGCCATGGCTCGGCGCGGTCGCCGGGGCGTGGGCGAGGAGGTGGCGTACGAGGGTGAGCAGGGTCTGCACGCCGGAGCTGGAGATCCGGGCGTCGCAGCGGACGACGGGGATCTCGGGGTCCAGGTCGATGGCGGCGCGCACCTCCTCGGGGTCGTAGCGGTAGCCGCCGTCGAATTCGTTGATCGCGACGATGAAACCGAGTCCGCGTTCCTCGAAGAAGTCCACGGCCGCGAAGCAGTCCTGCAGCCGGCGGGTGTCGGCGAGGATCACCGCGCCGAGCGCGCCCTCGGACAGCTCGTCCCACATGAACCAGAACCGCTCCTGTCCCGGCGTGCCGAACAGGTACAGGACATGGTCCGGATCGAGGGTGATCCGGCCGAAGTCCATGGCGACCGTCGTCTCCATCTTGTTCTCGACGCCGTCGAGACTGTCCGTGCCGACGCTGACCGTGGTGAGCAGCTCCTCCGTGCTGAGCGGCGCGATCTCGCTGACCGCGCCCACGAAGGTCGTCTTGCCGACCCCGAACCCGCCCGCCACCAGGATCTTCAGTGCGGTCGGGAACGGGTCAGAGCTGTCGTCGTAGTCCATCGAGCACTGCCTCCAGCAGAGACCGGTCAGTGGGTGTGTGGTGGAAGGCGGGGGGTTTGGTGGTCAGGACCCCGCAGTCGACGAGGTCCGAGAGGAGCACCTTGGTGACCACCGCGGGCAGTTTCAGGTGCGCGGCGACCTCGGCGACCGAGACGGGGGCCCGGCACAGGTCGAGCGCCTGGGCGTGCTCGGGGCCGAGATAGCCGAGCGGGGTGACGCCGGTGGCCATCACCTGCGACATCAGGTCCAGGGCGATGCTGGGCTTGGTGCGTCCGTTGCTGACCGTGAACGGGCGCACCAGCCGTCCGGCCGCGTCGTCCAGCCAGGGCCCGTCGCCGGCTGCGGCCACGCTCAAGGCCTCGTCGCCGTGGGTTCGACGGCGTGCTGCCGAGGAGCGGTCACCAGGTAGGGGCGGACGCTCTTGACGAGCATCGCCATCTCGTAACCGAGCACGGCGGCGTCGGCCTCGCGGCCCGCGAGCACGGCGAGGCAGGTGCCGGAGCCGGCGGTGGTGACGAACAGCAGGGTCGAGTCGAGCTCGACGACGACCTGCCGGACGTCCCCGCCGTCGCCGAACCGGACGCCCGCGCTGCGGCCGAGGGAGTACAGGCCGGAGGCCAGGGCCGCCATGTGGTCGGCGCTGTCGATGTCGAGGCCGTGCACGGACTTCACCAGCCCGTCGCAGGACAGGAGCACGGCGCTGGTGGTGTGCGGTACGCGCTGCACGAGGCCGCTCAGCAGCCAGTCGAGGTCGGATGCATGGGCGGTCGGCGCATCGCTCGCCATGGTGGATCGACTCCTTGGGGTACGAAGGTCTGTGGGAGCGCTGGGGGTTGGGGGGGTCGCTGGTCGGGGTGGGGGTGGATGGGGGGTGGATATGGTGCGGGCGTCAGCCGGCCGGGGCGCTCCCGTCGGGCCGGCCGGCGCCACGGGCACCGTCGGATGCGGGCGCGTGGGTGCGCCCCTGGGATATGGGGGTTGGGTCACTGTGGTCGGAGCCCATGTGGGCCGCGCTCATGTGGTCTGGGCTCATGTGGTCTGGGCTCGTATGACCTGAGGCCATGGGGGCGGGCTGCACGCGCGGCGAGTTGGTGAAGTCCGGTGACATAGAGGAGAGTTGACGGTGCGCCAGAGGATGGCTCTCATCCAGGTGGCCGGCATCCAGGCGGGTGGGCTCCTGGCTCTCCATGTGCTGCTGCGCCTCGGCGAGTCCGATACCGCGCTGGAAGGCCGCCATCAGGCCCGGGTCGTGGCCCGGGACCGTGTCGTGGTCCTGACGGGGTGCGGGGCCCCCGCGCAGCTGGGGAACGATGTGCTCCTGGGCGCGGCGGCGGGGCAGTTGGGGCTTGTTCATGGTGCCGCGCACGGTGCCGGTGCGCGGCGTGGGCAGGGTGCCCGCGTGCGCCTCGACCGTCGCCCGGTCCCCGGCGGCGATGCCGGGAAGGGCCTCGGCGGGGTTGGGCCGGTCCTGCCGGGCGCCCCGCACGGGAAGCGGCGCGAGGCCGCGTTCGCCGCGCCCGCCGTCCCCGCTCTCCGCGCCTGGTCCCCCTCTCCCGCTCTCCGCACCGGGCCGCACAGCCCCGCTCTCGGCGTCGCGCCGCCCGTCGCCCCGCTGGGCGTGCCGCCGCCGCCCGGTCGCCGGAACGTGACCGGAACGGGACCCGGCCTCGCCACCGGAGGTGCCCCCGGCCCCGGCATCGGAGGTGACGCCGGACACGGGTCCGGCCCCGATTCCGGATCCCTGCGGGACGCCGGCCCCCGGCTCTGCTCCGGTCCCCCGCCAGGCCCCGGTTTCCGCCCCGCTCCGGGCCCCGGAAGCGGGCCCGCCTCCGGGTGCGGGCGCGGGCCCGCTCCCCAAGGCGGTCGGCCCGCGCCCGGCGGCCGCTGCGGAGCGGCCGGCCGGCCCGATCCCGGCATGTGCGGAGGCACCGCCCCCGGCCCGGCCGCCCAGTGTCTGCGCAGGGGTCGGTCCCTGCCCGTGTCCCTGCGGCCGCACCTGCGGCGACGCACCGGTGTCCGTGGGATCCTGCGGCCGGTGTACGCCCGCCCCGGCGACCACACCCGCGACCGCGCCGGCCGCTCCGGGCGCCGTACCCAACAGCGCCTGCGGGACGACGAGTACGGCCTGCACACCGCCGTAGATGTTGGTCTGCAGCCGAACGTGGATGCCGTGCCGCCGGGCGAGCTGGGAGACGACGTAGAGCCCGATGCGGCCGTCGGCCAGCAGGCTGGCGACGTTGACCTGGTCGGGGTCGGAGAGGAGGGCGTTCATCCGGTTCTGCTCGCCGACGGGCATGCCGAGCCCGCGGTCCTCGACCTCCACGGCGAGTCCGGAGGTGACGAGGCCCGCCCGGAGCAGCACCTGGGTGTGCGGGGCGGAGAACACCGAGGCGTTCTCGATGAGTTCGGCGAGCAGGTGGATGACGTCGGCGACGGCGTGGCCGCGCAGTTCGCCGTCGATCGGCGGCACCAGCTTGACCCGGGAGTACTGCTCGACCTCGGCGATGGCGGAGCGGAGTACCTCGGTCATGCTGACCGGGTTGCTCCACTGGCGCCGGGAGACGGCGCCGCCGAGCACGGCGAGGTTCTCGGCGTGCCGCCGGATGCGGGTGGCCAGGTGGTCCACGTGGAACAGGCCCTTGAGCAGGTCGGGGTCCTCGATCTCGTTCTCCAGCTCGTCGAGGATCGAGATCTCCCGGTGCACGAGGGACTGGAGCCGGCGCGCGAGGTTGACGAAGACCTCGAGCTTCTGCTCGCTGCCCGCCTGGCTGGAGAGCTGGGCGGCGCGCACGACGGCGGTGACGGCGCCGTCGTGCGCGCGGGCCAGGTCGGCGGCGAGCAGTTCGAAGTCGTCGGCGTCCTCGGGCGGCCGGCGGCGTGGTGCGCGCTGCGGCGGGGTGTCCCCCTGGCGCAGCGCGTCGACCAGGGCGTGCAGGTCGGCCTCGCCGCGTGCGGCGGTGCTGCGCAGTGCCTCGACGCGGTCGGAGACCGAGCGGGCGGCCCGGTCGGCGGCCACGGCGGCGATGAGGATGCCGGCGACGGCCACGCCGACCGCTCCGGCGAGTACGGCCCAGAGCGTGGGGCCGGTGCGGGCGCCGGTGGAGCGGATGCTGAAGAGGACCGCCGCGGTGGCGCTCAGGGCGACCGCGAGGGGCGGCAGCACGGCGAGCCGCATGAGCTGGGGCCGTATATGCGTTTCGGGCAGTGCGGGAGCGGGTCGGGCGACCGGTCTCCCGTGCCGGCCGCCCTCTCGGCGGTCGGCACGGGTGGCCGGTGCTCGCAGGTCAGACATCTGCGTCCTCGTACTGGTCCGTCGGGCCCGTTCCCCACGCGGTGGGCGAGGCGGGCGTGCGTCATCGCGTTGTCGGCCCGCGGGACCGGCGAATCCGGCCTCGCGACGCAACGGACACTCACAGTAGTTGCCTGAGCATCATGTGCGGTGGGCAGTTGACAAAGTCCCCCGGGGAGCGTCCCGCTCTGGTATGAAGCCTCGTACGACAGACCGATAACCCGGCCGCTCGCCCTTCGATCGGTCGAAAAGGAACGGACCTTGCTGGTCAAAAGCGGTCAGAAAAAAGCGACGGGCGGCAGACCGCATCCCATCGGTCCACCGCCCGCCCCACGCGCGTCCGGCATTTTCTGCATGAGCGGCAGCACACGCCCGCCACCGGGAAACCGGCCCTGGCGACGCTGCCACTCCTCACGGAAAGTCACGGAGCGCGAAGCCCTGGCCTTGACTGCCGCTCGGTCTCAGGCCCGCGTCGGCGGTTCCGCCACGAACGCGCCGACCGAGCGCCAGGTGCGCCGCAACTCCCCCGACACGCCGCGCCACCACGCCTCCGCCGGGAGCTTGCCCGCCGGTTCGAAGGGCTCGCCCGGGCGAGGCAGGGCCACCGCCTGACCGGCCTCCTCGGCCGCCTCCTTCGTCCACTCGCCCGGCTCGGCCCAGGGGTGCGGGGCGAGATTGAAGGTGCCCCAGTGGATGGGCAGCAGCGCGCCGTGCGGTGCTCCGCCCTGCAGGTCGAGATGGGCGCGCAGACCCTCCTCGGGCGTCATGTGGATGTCGGGCCAGAACTCGCTGTACGCGCCGATCTGGATCATCGTGGCGTCGAAGGGGCCGTGGGCCGCACCGATGTCCTGGAAGCCCTCGAAATAGCCCGTGTCACCGCTGTGGTAGATCCGGTGCTCCTCGCCGGCGACGGCCCAGGACGCCCAGAGGGTGTGCTGGGTGTTGCGCAGGGCACGGCCGCAGAAGTGGCGGGCGGGCGTCGCGGTGAGGGTGAGGCCGCCGACCCGGGTCGACTCGTGCCAGTCCAGCTCGCGCAGCCGGTCCGGGGAGACGCCCCAGTGCTCGAGGTGGGCGCCGACGCCGAGCGGCACGGCGAACAGGGTGTCCGTGCCGGCCAGCGCCTTGATGCTGGGCAGGTCCAGGTGGTCGTAGTGGTCGTGCGAGATGACGACCACGTCGACCTCGCCGAGCGCGGCCAGCGGCAGCGGCACGGGATGCAGCCGCCTGGGGCCTGCGACGGGGAACGGGGAGCAGCGCTCGCCCCACACGGGGTCGAACAGGACCCGGTGGCCGTCGATCTCGGCGAGCACGCTGGAGTGGCCCATCCAGGTCAGCCGCAGTCCCGTGGCGGGCGGCTTGGCCAGGTCGGCGAAGGTGGTGGGATGCACCGGGACGGTGCCCTTCGGCGCACGCAGGGGCCGGGTCTCCTTGTCGAAGAACACCTTCGCGAAATCCAGCCCGGAGCCGGAGGGCCGGGTGCGCGCGGTCCCGCCCGGGTTCTGGAAGACGCCGTCCTTGAAGTGGGGGGAGCGGCGGATGCGTGCCAGGCGCTCACCGCCCGGTTCCGCGCCGAAGGCTGCGGGCCGCAGCGCGCGGAGCCCGGAGCTCGAGGAACGCAGTCCGGTCACGGTACCTCCCGGTGAAGTGGGTGAGGCTCCCCATTATGGTCGGCCCCTCCGACAGCCCGGCCCCGCCGGGGCACTCCTGCGGGGCCGGGTCACGCTACTGAACGCCGATTCAGCACGTTGACAGGTCACCGACCGGCTCAGGATACTGACCCGCAATTCAGTAGGACTCCGTCCGGCGCCCTTCGCCGAATCCTCGTCCGCGGCCACCCTCCGCCGCGCTCCGGCGCAGCGCGTGCGACCCGGCCGCGCCGGCGAGCGCCCTGGCCGAGGCCCTCGACCGGCCCGGCTCCCTCCGATCACCGCCCCCGAGGAGACCCATGACCGCCCCCGCTCCCCTGATGTCTCTCGTCTGGACCGACCATGTCACCGGCCGCCAGGGGTTCCTGGTGGTGGACCGTCTGGTGCGCGGCGTGGCCAGCGGCGGGCTGCGGATGCGCCCCGGCTGCACGCTGGAGGAGGTGACGGGGCTCGCCCGCGGCATGACGATGAAGGAGGCCCTGCACTACGACCCCGAGGCCCGCTACGTCCCCCTCGGCGGCGCCAAGGGCGGCATCGACTGCGATCCCCGGGATCCGCGGGCCTACGGGCTGCTGGTGCGCTATCTGCGCGCCATGCGGCCGTACATCGAGAGTTTCTGGACCACCGGCGAGGACCTCGGCCTCACCCAGGACCTGGTGGACCGCGCGGCGGCCGAGGCGGGTCTGGTCTCCTCCGTCCAGGCGGTGTACCCGCTGCTGGACGACGAGGCGGCGGCCCGAAGACGGCTCGCGGACGCCTTCGCGGTCGAGGTGGACGGCATCGGCCTGGACGAACTGGCAGGCGGCTGCGGGGTCGCCGAGTCGGTGCTCACGGCGCTGGACCGGGCGGCCGTGCCCTACCCGGGCACCCGGGTGGCGGTGCAGGGCCTCGGCACGATGGGCGGGGCCACCGCGCGGTTCCTCGCACGCGCGGGGCTGACGGTGGTGGCGGTCGCCGACATCAAGGGCACGATCGCCAATCCGGCGGGGCTGGACATCGAGACCCTGCTGGCCGCGCGGGACGGTTACGGCACCGTCGACCGCGGTGTGCTGCGCCCCGGCGACCGCGAACTGCCCGGCGACGACTGGCTCTCCGCCGAGGCGGAGGTGCTCGTGCCGGCGGCCGTGTCGTACGCGATCGGCGCCGCCGACCAGGGCCGGATCCGCGCCCGCTGGATCGTGGAGGCCGCCAACATGCCCGTGCTGCCGGAGGCGGAGGAGCTGCTGGCCGCACGCGGGGTCACCGTCCTGCCGGACGTGGTGGTCAACTCCGGTACGAACGCCTGGTGGTGGTGGACCCTGTTCGGCGACATCGGCGCCGACGCCGACGAGGCCTTCGCGCAGATCCGGCGCTCCATGCGCACCCTGGTCGGTCTGGTGCTCGACCGCGCGGACGCCGACGGTACGACCCCGCGCGCGGCCGCCCACGCCCTGGTCGCCGACCGCCTGCCGCTGATCGCGGACCGCTTCGGGTGGTACCGCTGACGGACCTCCCGCCGGCTTCCTCCGCTTCCTGAACTGAATGACGAGTCAGTAGTGGGGCGCCTCGGGCCCTGCCGCACAGGGGTGTCCACAGGCCGTCGGCGCCTGTCGGGGCAGCTGTGTAGGGTGACGGCGTGGCGAGAGTGCGGTTGAGCGTGGCCGAGCGGCGGGAGGAGCTGCTGCGGGCCGCCATCGGGCAGATCGAGGCGCGGGGCGTGGCGGCGGTCAGGATCGCCGACGTGGCGGCGGCGCTCGGGGTCAGCAACGCGCTGGTGCTGTACCACTTCTCGACGAAGGAGAAGCTGGTCGCCGACGCGTTCACCTACGCGGCCGAGGAGGATCTCGCGCATCTGCGCAAGCTGCTGGGCCGGCGGACCTCCGCGCTGCGCCGGCTGCGGGCCGCGGTGCGCTGGTACGCGCCGACCGGGCAGGCCAAGGGCTGGCGGCTGTGGATCGAGGGCTGGGCCGTGGCCCTGCGTGAGCCGGCCCTGCGGGAGGTCACCCGTGACCTGGACAAGCAGTGGAAGGCGGCGATCGCCGACGTCATCGCCGAGGGCGTGGCGGGGGGCGAGTTCGCCTGCGCCGACCCGGCCGGCGCCGCGCTGCGGCTGACCGCCCTGCTGGACGGGCTCGCCGTCCAGCTGACGTCGTACCCGGGAGCGATGCCCCGCACGCGTGCGCAGGAGTGGGTCGACGAGGCGCTCGCACGGGAACTGGGCCTGGACCGGCAGGCGTTGACGGAGCGCTAGATCACGCCTTCGGGCAGGGCGTCGGGGTCCGGCGTGGTCACGGGCGCTTCCCGGGCGCCTCCGCACGGCACGCCGCCCGAGCACACCCGCACACGACCGTGCCCCGCACCGCGGGCCAACCCGGTGCGGGGCATGTCGGTACGGGGCGTGTCGGTGCGGGTCAGGCCACCGAGGCGATGCGCATCTTGATGTCGTCGGGCGACAGGGCGCCCTTCGCCGTCACATGGTCGCCGGATGACTCGCCGCGCAGCCGGCGGCCGATCCACGGGACGAGGTACTCGCGGGCCCAGTGGACGTCGTCGCGGCGGACCTCCAGGGTGCCCCGGGGCGGCTGGGGCGGCCACGGCTGCTCCGGGTCGGCCGGGACCTGAAGGCCGAGGGCCTGACCGGCGCGCAGCGCCACGCGCGTGTGCCCCTCGGGCGAGAGGTGCAGCCGGTCGCTGTCCCAGGCCCGTCGGTCCTGCACGGACTTCAGGGACCACAGGTCGAGGACGGGGCAGCCGTACCGGTCGGCGATGGCACGGACGTGTCCGTTGTACGTGGCGATCTTGCCGCGCAGATGCTTGAGCACGGGGACGCCACGGGTGTCGAAGCCGGTCGTCACCATGACCGTGCCGGCCGCCTCGGCCAGCTGGGCAACGGCCCGCTCGAAGCGCTCGGCCACCTCATCCGGGTCGGTGCCGGGCCGGATGATGTCGTTGCCGCCCGCACAGAAGGAGACCAGGTCCGGGGCCAGTTCGACGGCCTGCGGGAGCTGGTCCTGCACGATCTGGTCGAGCAGTTTCCCGCGGACCGCGAGGTTGGTGTACTTGAAGTCGCCCTCGGGGCGCCGGTCGGCGAGCAGTACCGCGAACCGGTCGGCCCAGCCGACGAACGCCCCGTCGGGCCCCGGGTCGCCGACGCCCTCGGTGAAGCTGTCCCCCACCGCCACGTACGACCCGATCACTGATGTGTTGTCACTCTTCGAATCGTCTGCCACGTCGGACCATGATTCACCTTTGGATGTGACCTACGCGACCGTAGGGAGGGGTTGACGAACGGTGAGATGTGACACTCTTAAATAATTTGCCAATCCCGGAATAGGGCTGGTCCGGGACGGGTTGAGTGTGTGGATATGACGAGATCAGATGCGGCGCAGCCGGAGAACCGTCGCATCCAGGTCGCCCTTGAGTCCGGTGCGCAGACCGTGGTGCAGCAGGACGGCACCCCGGTGCACTTCACCCGTTTCACGGCATTCGTACAACGCTGTCGGGTCGAGTCCGCGCAGGCGCAGCGCCGGCACCGGCTCGCCGTAGCTCTGCGCCTGGAGCCAGGCGAGGACCACCGCCTCCTCCCCCCGGACGTACTGGACGGCGCTCAGACCGCCGGCCGGGGGCCGCAGCCGGTACAGCTCGCCGTGCTGGACGACCGGGCGGATCTCCTTGTAGAGCTCCACCCACCGCCGGGCCTCGGCCAGTTCCTGGTCGGTCCACTCGGTGAGGTCGCCGCCGACGCCGAGCACCCCCGCCATGGCGCTGACGAAGCGGAACCTCAGTGAGCTGACCCGGCCGTTGAGCTGGGTGTTCGGGCTGTCGGTGACCCAGGCGGCCATGACCCGGGCGGGGTGGATCTGAGTGAAGCCGTGCTGGATGGCGAGCCGGTCGAGCGGGTCGGTGTTGTCGGAGGTCCACACCTGGTCGGTGCGGCTCATGACCCCGAGGTCGATCCGGCCGCCGCCGCCCGAGCAGGACTCGAAGGCGACCTGCGGGTGGGCCGCGCGCAGCCGGTCCAGCAGGGCGTAGAAGGCGCGGACATGGTCCACCCACAGGCGCTGCGGGTACGGCTCACCGGGCCAGCCGGCGTCGGTGAAGCAGCGGTTGAAGTCCCACTTCACATAGTCGATGGGTGCGCTGGAGAGCAGGGTGTCCAGCTGCTCCCAGAGGTACTCCTGCACGTCCTCGCGGGCGAGGTTGAGGACGAGCTGGTTGCGCAGTTCCGTCCGCTTGCGTCCCGTGTGGTACTGCACCCAGTCGGGGTGGGCGCGGTACAGGTCGCTGTCGGGGTTGACCATCTCGGGCTCGACCCAGATGCCGAACTGCATCCCGAGGGCGTGCACCTGGTCGGCGAGGGGCTTCAGTCCGTGCGGGAAGCGGTCGGGGTTGGGCGTCCAGTCGCCGAGCCCGGCGCGGTCGCTGGTGCGGGCGCCGAACCAGCCGTCGTCCACGACGAAGAGCTCCACGCCGATCCCGGCGGCCCGGCGGGCGAGCGCGAGCTGCTGGTCCTCGGAGATGTCGAAGTTCGTCGCCTCCCAGGAGTTGAAGAGCACCGGCCGGTCCCGCTCGGCGTCCGGGATGACACAGGCGCGCTGGTAGGCGTGCCAGGTGCGGCTCGCGCCGCCGAAACCGCCGTCGCTCCACAGTCCGGCGAAGACGGGCGTGGTGTACGACTCCCCCGGCTCCAGTCGCAGCAGCCCCGAGTCGTCGTGGCCGGCGCCGCCGGTGATCTGCACGCGCGCGTCCGGGAGTTGGGCGACCGCGATGCGCCAGGAGCCGGACCAGCCGAGCGCGCAGCCGTAGACCTCGCCGTGCTCCTCGGTGGCGTCGGTGTCGAGCGCCACCCAGGGCAGGTGCTGGTGGCCGGTGTGGCCGCGGCGGCTGCCGATGACCTTCTCGCCGTAGGTGAGCGGGGCGGTGGTGAGCAGGGACTCGGCGGCCCAGCGGCCGTGCAGCTGGGACAGCCGCCAGCCGTCGCGGTCGGGCAGGGTCCAGGTGGCCGCGTCGGCGCGCAGCAGCTCCACGCGCGCGTGTGTGCCGTTCGCCACGGTGACCCAGCGCTCGACGACGTCATCGCGCATCCGGTAGTGCAGGGTGACGGCGAGGCCGTCGTCGTCGAAGCGCAGCCGCAGCTCCTCGCCCTCGGTCTCGTACGACACGAAACGCCACTCGGTGCCGCGGCGCTCGTCGGTGCGCACGGACAGCGCGGGACGCACGAAGCGGGGGCCGCCCTCGACCGGGTACTCCTCGCGGCCGTCGAGCGGGGACTCGAAGGGCCAGTAGCCGGGCAGCGGGTCCTTGGCCAGGGCCTCGGCGTCCGCGAGGGCGATGCGTGGGCCCCAGTGCAGGTGGAGCAGCTCGTCCGCATCGGTGAGATGCAGGGCGTAGCTGCTGGTGGGCCCCGAGAGGAGCCAGGTACGACCGTCTTCGGCGATGTCCACCACGAATTACCTCACAGGTGCCAACAGATCCGCTCAAGTGCCAACATCATCAGTCGCATGGGCCCTGGTGACAATGCCTGTGGACAACTCCTTGCCCCAGGAAACCGATGTCGTATGGTCGACGGAGCGCCCGCCGACGAGCCGCGACGGCGGGGCCCGACCGGGAGGAGCCCCCGTGACGCAGCAGGTCCCGTCGACCGAGCCGGAGCTGGCCGGCGTGCGCAATTTCCGTGACGTGGGCGGGCTGCCGACCACGGACGGACGGCGGGTGCGGCACGGCGTGCTGTTCCGCAGCGGGCACCTGGCGCACGCCACGGAGGAGGACGCGGCCTTCCTGGCCTCCCTGGGGCTGCACACGATCTTCGACTTCCGCAACGCGGCCGACCAGAAGCTGGAGGGACCGGACGTCGAGCTGCCCGGCGTGCGGAACATGAACCTGCCGCTGAGCGACCCGGCGGACGGCGCCGAGTTCTGGAAGATGGTCCGCGACGGCGACCTCGACCAGCTGCGCGCGATCCTCGACGACGGCAAGGGCGCGGCCCGGATGGTCGCCTCGTACCGGACGATCGTCAAGGAGCGCACCGCCGAGCACTCCCGGGTGCTGCGCGCGCTCGCCGAGGACAGCGTGCCCGCCCTGATGCACTGCGCGGCGGGCAAGGACCGCGCGGGCATCTCCATAGCCGTGACGCTCCTCGCCCTCGGTGTGGAGCGCGAGGCGATCGTCGCCGACTACCTGGAGTCCAACGCCACGCACCGGCGCTACAAGGTCCGCCGCAGCGGCAGCGCGGACACCGCGTACACCCCGGAGATCATGGAGCTGCTCAGCCCGCTCTTCGACGCCCGCCCCGAGTACCTCCAGGCGGCGTTCGAGACCATCGAGGCCACCTGGGGCGGCGTGGACCCCTACCTGGAACGGGGCCTCGGACTCACCCCGGCGTCCCGCGACGCGCTGCGCGAGCGCCTGCTGGACTGACCCGGTCGCGAGCGAACAGGCGGGCGGCGCAGCCGCGCCATCAGTTCTTCGCCCCCAACGCGAACAACAGGAAGAGGAAGGCCGCCAGGAGGTGGCCCGCGGCGATGTAAATGATCAGGCGGATCCACAGCGAGCGGGGGAACTTCGTCTCGAGGTCGCTCATGGCAGCTCTCCGGTCAGGTGTCCCAGGCACAGCGTGGCCGTGGGACTCTGCAGCAGGGTGTGGACGAACAGCAGCTCGACGCCGTCGTGGTCCTCGGCGGCGAGGCGGTGCGGGGTGAGCGAGTCGAAGTGCGCGCTGTCGCCGGGCGCGAGCAGGTGCGCGGCGTCACCGAGGCGCAGCCGCAGCCGGCCCCGGAGGACGTAGAGCCACTCCTCGCCAGGGTGGACGCGCACGATGTCGCCCTGCGAGCCGTACGGCACGCGCACGCGCAGGGCCTGCATGCCGCGGC
Source organism: Streptomyces sp. NPDC001393 (assembly GCF_053597455.1). Lineage (NCBI taxonomy): Bacteria > Bacillati > Actinomycetota > Actinomycetes > Kitasatosporales > Streptomycetaceae > Streptomyces > Streptomyces sp. NPDC001393. The sequence goes on along the minus strand of NZ_JBSFIH010000023.1, from coordinate 80,812 downwards.
CCGGCGCCCCGGCCTGGAAGTACGTCCAGCCACCCGCCCGGGTCGGTTCCATGTCCCCGGCGCGCACGATGGCGTCCCGGTCGGCGACCGTCTCGCCGAGCAGTTCGGAGACGGTCGTACCGTAGATGCGGGCGAGGGCGAGCAGCATCGGCAGCGACGGTTGCCGCTGTCCGGTCTCCAGCCGGGACAGATGGGCCGGTGAGAGCCCGGCGGCGCGGGCCGCGGCCTCCAGCGTGAGGGCGGCGCGCCGGCGCAGTGCCCGCAACTGCGGCGCGACGGCGCTCAGCTCGTCGCCCGGGCCCGCCGGTGGGCCGGTGTCTGAGGCGTTCATGCTTCCATTCAGCCCCAGCCTTGCCAAGTGGGCAAAATTCTTGCCTATGAGGCAAAACCCGAGGCCTCACCCGCACACGGCTTGCCCCTGCTACGCTCCCCTTAGGGCTTGAACGCGTTCAAAAATGGGGGGTCGCATCATGGCCGCATCCAGCTCGTCCCACCCGGCCGACTCGCCCGCCGGCGCGCTCGCTCCTCTCGCCCTCTTCTGCGGGATCATCGCCGCCGCGAGCGCATGGCCCACCCTCACGTTCGTCCTGTTCCCCTGGTCGCTCCTCGCAGGCGGCTTCGCCGTGACCTTCGGTGCCATGGCCATTCACTACGCCGCGTATGGCATCGGCCGGCTCTGGACCGCCGTCACGGCGACGGTCCTGGGCGCCGTCGGACTCGCGGACCTCTTCCTCCTCTTCGTCGTGCTGCCGGGCTAGGCACAGGTCAGCGGCCCGCCACCGCCTGCTTGATGAGTGTCTTGCCGAAGTCCCACATCAGGCCGCCGCCGCTGTGGGCGTCGTCCATCACCGCGCTGAAGGCGTCCACGAACCGTTCGACGTCCGTCTCGTCGATGATCAGCGGCGGGATCAGCTTGATCACCTCCAGGTGGTCGCCGGAGACCTGGGTGAGGATCCGGTGCCGTTGCAGCAGCGGCACGACGACCATCTGGGCGAACAGGCCCTTGCGGGCGGCCTGGAGCATGGTCCAGCGGCTGCGCAGCTTCAGCGAGGTGGGCCTGCCGAACTCGATGCCGATCATCAGGCCCCGGCCGCGTACGTCGGCGAGCAGCTCGTACTTGTCGATCAGCGCGGCCAGCCGGGACTTCAGCAGTTCGCCCGTCCTGCGCACGCCTGCGACGACCTGCTCGTTCTCCATGACCGACAGCACGGCGAGCCCGCACGCCATCGCCTGGGCGCCTGAGCCGAAGCTCGCCGAGTGGACCAGGACCCGGTCCATGGACGAGTAGACCTTCTTGAAGATCCAGTCCTTGCCGAGGGTGGCGCCGACGGGGACATACCCGCCGGACAGGGCCTTCGCCACACACACCAGGTCGGGTTCGACGCCGTCCTCGTGCTGGTAGGCGTAGAAGTCGCCGGTGCGGCCGAGGCCGGTCTGCACCTCGTCGGCGATGAGCAGCGCCCTGTGCTTGTGCAGCAGTTCCTGGGCGGCGCGCAGATAGCCGGGCGGGGCCTCGTGCACCCCCTTGCCCTGGATCGGCTCCACGATCAGGGCGGCCACGTCGCCCTTCATCAACTCCCGTGCCAGGGCGCCGAGATCGCCGAGCGGTACGGCGGTGTCGGGCAGCAGCGGGGCGAAGCCGTCCCGGAAGCCGCTCTCGCCGTTGACCGACAGGGAGCCGGTGGTCAGGCCGTGGAAGGCGTGGTCGCAGTAGAGGACGCGGGGCTTGCCGGTGGCGTACCGGGCGAACTTCAGCGCCGTCTCGACAGCCTCCGTGCCGCTGTTGCCGAAGAACACCCGGTCCAGGTGCGGGCTGTGGGCGAGCAGCCGTTCGGCGAGCAGGCCGGGCAGCGGCTGGCAGTCGAACCGGGTGAGGTCGGCGAGGTCCAGGTCGAGCACGTCGTGCAGCGCCTTGCGGACGACCGGGTGGTGGCGGCCGAGGCCCATCACCCCGAAGCCCGCGAGCATGTCCAGGTAGTCGTTGCCGTCCGCGTCGAAGAAGTGGGCGCCCTCGGCCCGCTCGTAGACCTTGTCGAAGCCGATGGTGTGCAGCATGCGCGGGAGCTGCGGGTTGAGGTACTTGCTGTGCAGCTCGTAGCGTTCGGCTCCGCGCTCGGCGAGCAGGGCGCCGAGGTCGAACTCCGTGCTCATTCACTCTCCTTGGCTGTGCCGCCCGCGTCCTTGACGGCCAGGCTCCCACTGATCCGCCCGGCGATCTCGACGGGCGTGAGACCGATGTCGGCCAGCACCTCGCCGCGCTTGGCGTGCGCGAGGAACTGCTCCGGGATGCCGAAGCGCCGTACCGGCACGTCCACGTCGGCGTCGCCGAGGGCGAGCGCCACGGCCGAACCGACGCCCGCCGAGCGGCTGTTGTCCTCCACCACGGCCACCAGCCGGTGTTCGGCGGCGAGGCCCGGCAGCGAGGGGTCGACGGGCTTGACCCACCGCGGGTCCACCACCGTGCAGTTGATGCCGCGCGCCTGCAGCAGGTCGGCGGTCTGCAGGCACACCGGGGCCATCACGCCGACGGCCACCAGCAGCACCTCGGGGCGTTCGGCGCGGTGCAGGACGTCCATGCCGCCGACCCGGTCGACGGCCGGGATGTCCGGACCGACCGACTCCTTCGGGAAGCGGACCAGGGTGGGCGCGTCGTCCACGGCGACGGCCTCGCGCAGCTGGGCGCGCAGCTGGCCGGCGTCGCGCGGGGCGGCGATCCTGAGGCCGGGCACGACCTGGAGGACCGACATGTCCCACATGCCGTTGTGGGAGGCCCCGTCGACGCCGGTGACGCCGGCCCGGTCGAGCACGAAGGTGACCCCGCAGCGGTGCAGGGCGACGTCCATCAGCAGCTGGTCGAAGGCGCGGTTGAGGAAGGTGGCGTAGACGGCGACGACCGGGTGCAGCCCGCCGGTCGCGAGACCGGCCGCGGAGACGGCCGCGTGCTGCTCGGCGATGCCCACGTCCCACACGCGGTCGGGAAAGCGCTCGGCGAACCCGCCGAGCCCGACCGGGTGCAGCATGGCGGCGGTGATGGCGACGACGTCGTCCCGTTCCTCGCCGATCTTCACGATCTCGTCGCCGAACACCGAGGTCCAGGAGGGTCCGTTGGACGGCGCGAGCGGCTCGCAGGTCAGCGGGTCCATCACGCCGACGGTGTGGAAGTGGTCCTCCTCGTGGGCGAGGGCGGGCTCGTAGCCGCGGCCCTTCTCGGTGAGGCAGTGGACCAGCACCGGGCCGTGGAACCGTTTCGCCCGGCGCAGCGCCGACTCGACGGCCTTGATGTCGTGGCCGTCGATCGGGCCGACGTACTTCAGGCCCAGGTCCTCGAACATGCCCTGCGGGGCGAAGGCGTCCTTGAAGCCCTTCTTCGCGCCGTGCAGGGACTCGTAGATCGTGGTGCCGACGATCGGGGTGCGCAGCAGTACGTCCTTGCCCCAGGCGAGGACCTTCTCGTAGCTGTCCGTGGTGCGCAGGGTGGCCAGGTGGTTGGCGAGGCCACCGATGGTCGGGGCGTAGGAGCGTTCGTTGTCGTTGACGACGATGATCAGCGGGCGGTCCTTGGCGGCCGCGATGTTGTTCAGCGCCTCCCAGGCCATGCCGCCGGTCAGCGCGCCGTCGCCGATGACCGCGACCACGTGGCCTTTCTCGCCCTGCACCTGGTTGGCCTTGGCGAGGCCGTCGGCCCAGCCGAGCGCGGTGGAGGCGTGGCTGTTCTCGATGACGTCGTGCTCGGACTCCTCGCGTGAGGGGTAGCCGGACAGTCCGCCCTTGCCGCGCAGCTTGGAAAAATCCTGACGTCCCGTCAGCAGCTTGTGGACGTAGGACTGGTGGCCGGTGTCCCACAGGATGCGGTCGACCGGCGACTCGAAGACCCGGTGGAGGGCGACGGTCAGTTCCACCACCCCCAGATTGGGCCCGAGGTGACCGCCGGTCCTCGATACCGCCTGCACCAGGAACTCGCGTATTTCGCGGGACAGTTCGCCGAGTTCCGCCTCGGACAGCGCCTTCAGGTCGCGTGGTGTCCGGATCGTCTCCAGAATGGTCACGCTGGGCCCCCTCTCGGTCCGTGCCGTGCTGTGCTCAACTCATTCGTCTGCGGGGCTCGTCCGCTCGGCGAGCTTCATGGCCTCGTCGATGAGGGTCTCCACGATCTTCGACTCGGGGACGGTCTTGATGACCTCGCCCTTCACGAAGATCTGCCCCTTTCCGTTGCCCGAGGCAACTCCGAGGTCGGCCTCACGGGCCTCGCCCGGACCGTTCACCACACACCCCATCACCGCGACCCTGAGCGGCACTTCCATACCGTCCAGGCCCGCCGTGACCTCCTCGGCGAGCTTGTAGACGTCGACCTGGGCCCGCCCGCAGGACGGACAGGAGACGATCTCCAGCCGCCGCTGCCTCAGCCCGAGCGACTGAAGGATCTGGATGCCGACCTTGACCTCCTCGGCGGGCGGAGCACTGAGCGACACCCGGATGGTGTCGCCGATGCCCCGGCTGAGCAGCGCCCCGAAGGCCACGGCCGACTTGATCGTGCCCTGGAACGCCGGACCGGCCTCGGTGACCCCCAGGTGCAGGGGGTAGTCGCACTGTTCGGCGAGCTGCCGGTAGGCCTCGATCATCACGACCGGGTCGTTGTGCTTGACCGAGATCTTGATGTCCCTGAAGCCGTGCTCCTCGAAGAGGGACGCCTCCCAGAGAGCGCTCTCGACCAGCGCCTCCGGCGTCGCCCTGCCGTACTTCTCCAGCAGCCGCCTGTCGAGCGAGCCCGCGTTGACGCCGATCCGGATCGGCGTGCCGTGGTCCTTGGCCGCGCGCGCGATCTCCTTGACCTGGTCGTCGAACTTCTTGATGTTGCCCGGGTTCACCCGGACCGCCGCGCAGCCGGCCTCGATGGCCGCGAAGACGTACTTCGGCTGGAAGTGGATGTCCGCGATCACCGGGATCTGCGACTTGCGGGCGATGGTGGCGAGGGCGTCCGCGTCGTCCTGCGTGGGGCAGGCGACGCGGACGATCTGGCAGCCGGAGGCGGTGAGTTCCGCGATCTGCTGCAGGGTGGCGCCGATGTCCGACGTACGGGTCGTGGTCATCGACTGCACCGACACCGGGGCTCCGCCCCCGACCGCCACCGGCCCGACGTGGATCTGCCGCGACTGCCGCCGCGGCGCGACCGGCCGGGCCGGTACCTCGGGAACGCCCAAGGGGACGGCGGTCATGGCGTCAGCCCTGCTTTCCGCTCGTCATCGTCTCGCGCGCGGCCCGCAGGGACTCCTTCAGGGAGCCCATCGTGGCGAGTACGGCGGTCGGCTCGTAGCCGCAGTGCGCCATGCAGTTGGCGCAGCGCGGGTCCTTGCCGCGGCCGTACTTGTCCCAGTCGGTGTCCTCGACGAGTTCGCGGTACGTCGACACGTATCCGTCGCTCATCAGGTAGCAGGGCCTCTGCCAGCCGAAGAGCGAGTAGCTCGGGATCGCCCAGGCCGTGCAGGGGAAGTCGACCTTGCCCTCCAGGAAGTCCAGGAAGAGCGGGCTCTGGTTGAGCCGCCACTTCTTGCGGTTGCCGCCCGCGAAGGCCTTCTTGAACAGCTCGCGGGTCTGCTGCACACCGAGGAAGTGCTCCTGGTCGGGGGCCTTCTCGTAGGCGTAGGCGGGCGAGAGCATCATCTCGTCCACCTTCAGGTCGTCGTTGAGGTAGTTCAGCACCTCGACGACGGTCTGCGGGGTGTCGGTGTTGAAGAAGGTGGAGTTGGTGGTCACCCGGAAGCCGCGCCGCTTGGCCTCCTTGATGGCCTCGACCGCCTCGTCGAAGGTGCCCTCCTTCGCCACCGAGGCGTCGTGCCGCTCGCGCAGCCCGTCGATGTGCACGGCCCACGCGAAGTACGGCGAGGGCTTGAACTTGTCCATCTTCTTGCGCATGAGAAGGGCGTTCGTGCACAGGAAGACGAACTTCTTCCTGGCGACCAGCTGACGGACGATCTCATCGATCTGAGGGTGCATCAGCGGCTCGCCACCGGCGATGGACACCATCGGCGCACCGGACTCCAGCACCGCGCCCACGGCCTGGGCGACGGGCATGCGCTGCTTGAGGACGCCTGCCGGATGCTGGATCTTGCCGCAGCCCTCGCACTTGAGGTTGCACGCGAACAACGGCTCCAACTCGACCAGAAGAGCGAACTTGTCCCTCTTCCTGAGCTTCTGTTCGAGCAGGTAGGTAGCGACCTTGACGGTCTGACGCAACGGCATGGCCATCTGGCTCACCTCCGGGGGAGCAGCAAAGAACGGTGCCATTCGAAAAATGCGGGAAGAACAGAACGAAGAACGCGGAAAGCCGATATTCCACCGCGTACGGTGCCGATCCGGACGAGCTCATGTTCGGGGGCGTCCACGACCACCCGTACGGCCGCAACCGGACGCTCACCACCGCGGACGGCCGTGAGGAGCGTGGCCGCCGACTCCATGTCGACCGCGATCGCGCCGGTCGCGAGCAGGTCGGACCGCTCATGGCCCCGCACGACGTGGTCGGAGCCGGTGAGCGGGCCGGTGTGGACCGTGCGTCCGGGCAGGATGCGCACGAGTTCCTTGACGAGCAGTTCGGTGCCCACGCAGGGGACGGCGCCGCCCGGGTCCCGGGTTTCCTCGGCGACCACCAGGTCACCGGGGTGCATGCCGGGGGCGAGCCCGGCGCAGAAGCCGGTGGCCAGTACGGCGGCCTCGGCGAGCGCCGGGATGGCCAGCCGGCCCGAGATGGAGCGTTTCGCCGCACGGGGCCCCATGCCCGTACGGACGAAGCTGACCGGCCCGTCCGCCCCGCTCCTGTCCCCGGTGCGCAGGGCGAGGTGCTCGATGCCGAGCGCGCAGGCGATCAGCAGCGGGGGCGGTACGGGCTGGGTGCTCAAGTCAGCTCCCCTCGGCCTCGGCCGACGGCTTCCTGGCGAGGAGGCCGCGCTCGAAGGGGTCGCCGTGCAGGTACCGGCCGAGCGCGGTGAGCGGGAAGACCTGCCGGTACAGGTGGTAGTTGATGGAGAAGTCCCAGGGGAAGCCGGTGCCGGTGAAGTACGGCTCGTCCCAGGTGCCGTCCTCCCGCTGGGTGTCCGCCAGCCACTGGATGCCGCGCTCGACGGCCTTGGAGTGCTGCTCCCCCGCCGCGAGCAGCGCCATCAGGGCCCACGCGGTCTGCGAGGCGGTGGAGGCGCCCCGGCCGCTCCACTCCTTGACGTACTTGTAGGAGCGCAGGTCCTCGCCCCAGCCGCCGTCGTCGTTCTGCACGCTCTCCAGCCAGGCCACCGCCCGCCGGATCGCCGGGTGCGAGCCGGGCAGCCCGGCCGCGGTCAGCGCGGGCACCACCGAGCCCGTGCCGTAGACGTAGTTGACGCCCCAGCGGCCGAACCACGAGCCGTCCGGCTCCTGTTCGGCGAGCAGCCAGTCGATGCCGCGCCGGGTGCGCGGGTCGTGGGCCAGCCCTTCGGCGGCGAGCATCTCCACGACGTGCGCGGTGACGTCGGCCGACGGCGGGTCGATGACCTCGCCGAAGTCGCAGAACGGCAGCCGGTTCGGGAACGGGCTGGTGTTGTCGACGTCGAAGGCGCCCCACGCGCCGTTCCTCGACTGCATCCCGAGGTTCCAGCGCACGGCACGGCCGATCGCGTGGTCCACCCGCTCCGGGTCGTGGTGCCGGACCCGGCGCAGTGCGAGGGCGACCTCGGCGGTGTCGTCGATGTCGGGGTAGTTGTCGTTGTGGAACTCGAACGCCCAGCCGCCCGGCGGCAGTTGGGGGCGGCGTACGGCCCAGTCGCCGGGCCGGACGATCTCCTCGCCGAGCATCCAGTCGGCGGCCTTCACCAGTTGCGGATGGTCGACGGGCAGTCCCGCGTCGATGAGCGCGATGGTGGCGAGGCAGGTGTCCCACACCGGGGACTGGCAGGCCTCGATCATCCGGGCGCCGTCCTCGCGCCAGACGGCGAAACGGTCCAGCGAGGCGAGTCCCTCGCGCATCACGGGATGCTTCAGGTCGTAGCCGAGCAGGTGCAGGGCGATGACCGAGTACACGGCCGGGGGCTGGATGCCGCCCCAGCAGCCGTCGTTCTCCTGCCGCTCGATGATCCACCGGGCCGCCGAGTTCATCGCGGCCCTGCGGAGTCTGCGCACGGCGACCTTGCGATAGCCGCGGACCACCTTGTCGAGCCGCTGGAACAGGCCGTCCCAGCTCATCACCGGGGCGAGCGGCTGCGGCGGGTTGGGGTTCGCCGGGTCGGTGTGCAGCTCGTCCAGCGGGAACGGCGCCGGGCGCACCGGGCGCTTGGCGGAGACGATGGTGAGCGGGACGATCGTCTGCCGCGCCCAGCACCCGAAGTCGTAGATGTTCAGCGGGAACCAGGTGGGGAAGTAAACCAGCTCCGGCGGGAGTTCCGGCAGGTCCTCCCACTTCCACCAGCCGAACAGGGCGAGCCAGATCCGGGTGAAGACGCGGGAGGCGGCGATTCCGCCGCGCTCGCGGATCCAGGCCGACGCCCTCGCCATGTGCGGCTCGTCGGGCGCGTCGCCGGCCAGGCGCAGGGCGACGTAGGCCTCGACGGTGGTGGACAGTTCACCGGGCCCGCCGTAGAAGGTGGCCCAGGTGCCGTCCTCGCGCTGCTCGCCGCGGATGAACTTCGCGGCGGCCTGGGTGGTCTGCTCGTCGCGGATCCCCAGGAACTGGCGGAGCAGCAGGTCCTCGGCGTCCATGGTGACGTTGGTCTCCAGGTCGCCCTTCCACCAGCCCTGGGCGTCCTGCCGCGCGAGCAGGAAGTCGGTGGCGCGCCGTGCGGCGCGTGCGGCGGCTTCCTGTGCCCCGGCCGCCCCGGGGGTCGTGACGGTGGTGGTGTCGCTGGCCGCGGCAGCGCGGGACGGCACAGTCGCCCCGGTGCTTCCGTCGGTCGTCGCTGTCATGGCTTCCCCTTCGTGCAGTCGTGCGAGTCGTGCTGCTGTGGGTCCGCCGTCGGCCGGTGTCCTGATGTCGATCCTCGGACACCGGCCGGCGACTACGCGAGGCGTGTTGGGCCGATAGTGATCATCTCTTTCGTACGACGACGAAGTCGGCGAGCGCCGTGAAGGCCTCGCGCACCCGTTCGGGCATGTCGACGGCGTCGAGGGCTTCGATGGCGATGGTGTGCTGACGGCGCGCTTCCTCGGCGGTCCAGGCGCGGCCGCCGGCCTGCTCGATGAGGGCTGCGCGGGCCGCGAACTCCTCCTCGGAGAAGTTCTCGAAGTCGCTGCTCTTGGCATCCGCGGCGAGGATCTCGCCGAGCTGCTCGGAGGCCGGGCCGCCGGCCGCGAGCGCGGCGACGACCGGCAGGGACTTCTTGCGCTGGCGCAGGTCGCTCCAGGTCTGCTTGCCGGTGGCCTCCGGGTCGCCCCAGATGCCGAGCAGGTCGTCGACGGCCTGGAAGGCGAGGCCGAGGTGGTAGCCGTACCGCTCCAGCGCGTCGGCGGTCGCGTCGTCCGCGCCGCCGAGGACCGCCCCGATGGAGCTGGAGGCGGCGAGCAGCGCGCCGGTCTTGTTGCCCTCCATCTCCAGGCACTCCTCGACGGTGACCCGGTCGCGGTGCTCGTAGGAGATGTCCTGCGCCTGACCGTCGATCAGGGCGCGGGTGGCGGTCGTGAGCCGGCGGGTGGCGCGGCCGGCCTCCACGGTGCCGAGCTCCAGCAGGATCTCGTTGGCGAGGGCGAACAGGGCGTCACCGACCAGGATCGCCTGGGCGGGACCGTGCACCTTCCAGACGGTGTCGCGGTGCCGGCGCTGCTCGTCGCCGTCCATCAGGTCGTCGTGCAGCAGTGAGAAGTTGTGGACGAGTTCGACGGCGACGGCGCCGGGGATGCCCACCTCCGGCGTGGCGCCGGTGACCTCGGCGGAGAGCACGGCGAGCGCGGGACGCACGGCCTTGCCGCCGTCGCCGTCGGCCGGATTGCCCTGGGCGTCGATCCAGCCGAAGTGGTAGGCGGCGACGGTGTCCATGGGAGACGCCAGCCGGTCGACGGCCGCACGCAGGACCGGAGTGGCCAGGGTGCGGCCGCGCTCCAGCAGCGCGGTCACGTCCACCGCGGCCCGTGGGGCGGGCGTCGAGGCCGGGGGCACAGTGGGCACAGTCTCTCCTCTTGTTGCGGTACCGGGGGTGCGGGGGCCTGCCGCGGGCTCCTGATCGAGCATCAGGCCGCCTCCTCGAACTCGAAGAGATGGCGGGGGCGGGGCCGGCCCAGGGCGCTGAGGGCGGCGTCGGCCGCGCTCACTCCACTGCGGACCGCACTCTCCATGGTCGCGGGCCACCCGGTGGCGGTCCACGCTCCGGCCAGGTACAGGCCGGGGGCCTTGGTGCGGGCGCCGGGCCGCAGCCGCCCGACGCCGGGGGTGGGAGCGAACGTGGCCGTGCGCTCCCTGGTCACGAAGAAGTCCTTCACCACGGCGCCCCGGGTACCCGGAATCAGCCGCTCCAGCTCCGGCAGATAACGCTCGCGGAGTTCGGCGACCGGCAGATCGATCTCTCCATGGGCGGCCGACTGGGAGAGCGCCAGGTACTGACCCTCGGTCAGCCCGGAGGCGTCGGTCCGGTCGAAGACCCACTGCACGGGCGTGCCGAGGGCCGCGAAGAAGGGGCGCGCGAGCACCTTGCGGTCGTAGACCACATGGATGTTGAGGATCGGCGCGGTGCCGATGTCCAGCAGCTGCTCGGGCGCGTCGAGGGCGCCGGGCGGCAGCAGGTCGTGGGCCTCGCCCTGGGGTACAGCGAGGACGACGGCGTCGGTTTCCAGGCTCTCGCCGGGAACCTGAACGCTCCAGGTGCCGTTCTCGTTGATAGAGACGGAGGTGACGCGTGTACGGACCTCGGTACGGACGCCCGCGGAGTCGAGCTCCTTGCGGGCCAGCCGGTCGTGCAGTTCGCCCAGTGGGACGCGGGCCCAGCCGATGTCGGCCGCGCCCGGGTCGGACAGCAGACCGGTCTTGAACACCATCGCGGCGAGCCCCAGCGAGGCGTCGCCCGCGACCGCGTTGAGGGTGGCGACCCCGACCAGGTCCCACAGGGCCTCGACGGCGCGCGCCGACTGGCCGTGCGCGGCCAGCCAGCTGCCGAAGTCCTGGGTGTCCAGGGCCGGATCGGCGAGGTCGAGCCCCTTCAGCGCGAGCGCGGCCCGCCCGACCGCGGCGCGCTCGGCGAGCGAGAGGTGCGGATAGGCGGCCAGGCTGCGCCCCAGGTGGAGGGGGACGGGCAGCGGGTCGCGCCGCAGCCGGCCGAGCCGCCTGCCCTCGGGCTTGGCGACGTCGACGACGGGCACGTCCAGGCGGTCCTGCAGCGGTGCCAGCGCCGCGCCCTGGATCCTGTCGAGGAACCAGCGGTAGGCGGTGCAGCAGCGCAGGTACACGTGCTGGCCGTTGTCGACGGTCAGTTCGCCGCGCTGGAAGGAGAAGGCGAGGCCGCCCAGCCTGGGCCTGCCTTCGAGCAGGGTGACGCGGACGCCGGCGTCGGCGAGCGCGAGCGCCGCGGTGATCCCGGCGAGCCCGCCGCCGACCACGACGGCACTGCGGCCGGCCGCGCCCTCTTCGCCCGCGGTGCCCTGCGCCCGTGCGGGGCGTGAGCCTTCGCTCATCGTGCGTCCTTCCATGCGTACCGAGCGTGCAGGGTGAACGGTGCACGGTCGGCCGTCGCAGTCAGGGACGCCACGCCGCAGCGGAGGGTTGCCTGCCGCAGGTCTCCTGGTTCGGTGCGGTGCATCAGGGGCGCCTCCTGACGGACCGCGGGGAGACATGGCGGGTCACATGCCGGGTGTCCAGACCGGACAGACCGCGTACGGCGACATAGGCCTTCTCGCGTCCGGGCAGCGAGACCCGGCCGCGCAGCACGGCCTCGGGGTCGCGCTCGATGCGGTCCAGCAGCCGGCGGTAGATGCCGGCCATGGCGGCCACGCAGGCGCCGCTGCGCCGGTCGAGCATGGGCAGCAGCCGGTAGCCCTCGGCGAAAAGAGCGCGGGCCCGTCGCACTTCGAAGTGCACGAGGCCCGCGAAGTCGGAGCCGTCCGGTGGCGTCGGTCCGTCGAAGCCGGCCGAGCAGCCGAACTTGGCGAGGTCGTCGGCGGGCAGATAGGTACGTCCGTCGGCCGCGTCCTCGCGCACGTCTCTGAGGATGTTGGTCAGCTGCAGGGCGAGGCCGAGGGTGTCCGCGTACTCGGGTGCGCGCTCGGCGCCGCGCGCGCCCGGTTCGGTGCCGAACACGCCGAGCGAGAGGCGGCCGATGGCACCGGCGACACACCGGCAGTAGACCTTCAGGTCGTCCCAGGTCTCGTAGGTCTCGCCGCGTACGTCCATCTGGACGCCGTCGATCAGCTCGTCGAGGCCGCCGAGCGGGATCGGGAAGGCGCGCGCGGCATGGGCGAGGGCGACGGCCACCGGATCGGTGTCGTCCTCCTCCACCTCGTCCCGGCGGACCCGGGCGAGCAGCGCCCTGGTGTCCTCGAGCCGCTTCAGCTTCACCTCGTCGGCCAGGTCGCCGTCGCCGATGTCGTCCACGCGCCGGGAGAACGCGTACAGCGCCGACATGGCCCGGCGCTTGGGCGTGGGCAGCAAGCGGATGCCGTAGGCGAAGTTGCGTGCCTGCTGCCCCGTGACGGTCTCGCAGTAGCTGTAGGCGGCGAGTACCGGTGCGGACACGTGCGACGGAGAATCCACGGTCCGGATCACCCCTCTCCTCGCAGGATCGCGCCCGCCTCACGCAGCAACTGGAGCCTGCGGGGTCTGGGCGGGCCGGGAAGGACGTCGTATTCGGCGGCGGTGATCGCATGGACCGCCGCCCTTCCCCCCGCCACGAACCCCGCGAGCAGCAGCTTCAACCTGCCGTGGACGCTACCCACCAGGGGGGCGCCTTCATTCAGCAGATCGCGGGCGCGTTGTGCCTCGTATGCAACCAGGGCGCGCACCGATGCGCTCGCGGTTTTTGCGCCAAGATCCGTTTCCTGCACGTGAAAGCGCTTCATGTCCTCGACCGGGAGGTAGATCCGGTCACGGCCGAGGTCCTCGGCGACGTCCTGGAGGTGTTCCACGATCTGCAGCCCGGTGCAGATCGCGTCGGAGAGACGGATCCGCTCGGGGGTCGAGGTGCCGGTGACGGCGAGGACGAGGCGGCCGACGGGGTTGGCCGACAGTTCGCAGTAGGCGAGAAGGTCGTCGTACGTCTCGTAGCGGGTGACGAGCTGGTCCTGGCGGTTGGCGGCGATCAGGCCGAGGAAGGGTTCGGGGGTGAGGGAGCGGCGGCGGACGGTGGGCTGCAGCCGGCGCAGCAGCGGATGGTGCGGGGTGCCGTCGAAGACGAGGCGCAGGTCGGTCTCGAAGGCGTCGAGGAGGACGAGCCGGTCCTCGGCCTCGGCGGCCGACACGCCGAGCAGCCGGGCGTCGGCGCCGCCGGGGGCGAGGTCGCCGTCGCCGATGTCGTCGACGAGGCGGGCGAAGCCGTAGACGGCCATGAGGTCGGTGCGCCAGGCCCTGGGCAGGAAGAAGGGGGCCACGGGAAAGTTCTCGCTCGTGGCCTTGTCGAGCGTGGCGCGCTCCGGGTCCGCCGCCGTCTCGGTTGCCGTCATCGGGCGCTGCCCGGCGCGGGGACGGCACATGCTGCGTTGAGCTGGGGAGTTTCCGTAGCCATTGCCGTCACATCTCCCGTTCTACACTGCCGACCCAATACACACTATTTCGGACACGCCGCCCGGCGATCGGCGGGGCGGCCCCGCGAGGATGTCGCGCATTATCGCCCCACTTGCCGCTTTCAGGCACCGGTACAGCTTACGTTGTACAACGCGGCGTGGTCCGTCCGGGTGTCCCGCGCATCACAACAACACACCGATTGGCTCCAAGATTCCCCACGAGTACCGGAGTTGACGGTTCCTTTGCAGAGGCAGGGCCCCGCCGGACGGTCTCCGGCGGGGCCCTGGCCGAAAACGTGCTACTTGCCCGTGAACTTCTCGTATTCCTTCAGGACCTCTTCGGTCGGTCCGTCCATGCGCAGCTCCCCGCGCTCCAGCCACAGGACGCGGTCACAGGTGTCGCGGATGGACTTGTTGTTGTGACTGACCAGAAAGACCGTCCCGGCCTCCCCCCGCAGTTCCCGGATGCGTTCCTCCGAGCGCTTCTGGAACCCCCGGTCACCGGTGGCGAGCGCCTCGTCGATCATGAGGACGTCGTGGTCCTTGGCGGCGGCGATGGAGAACCGCAGCCGGGCCGCCATGCCCGAGGAGTACGTGCGCATCGGCAGGGTGATGAAGTCGCCCTTGTCGTTGATGCCCGAGAAGTCGACGATCTCCTCGTAGCGCTCCTTGATCTGCTCCCGGGACATCCCCATCGCGAGACCGCCCAGGTTCACGTTCCGCTCGCCGGTCAGGTCGTTCATCAGTGCCGCGTTGACACCGAGCAGCGAGGGCTGGCCGTCGGTGTAGACCCTGCCCCTCTCGGCGGGCAGCAGGCCCGCGATGGCACGCAGCAGCGTGGACTTGCCGGAGCCGTTGGAGCCGATCAGGCCGATGGCCTCGCCGCGACGGGCCACGAAGGACACGCCGCGCACCGCGTGCACCCTGCGCACCCCTCGTGCCGCGTCGTCCGAGCCGCGCTTCAGGATGCGGCTGAGGGCGGCCGTCGCGCTGCCCTTGCCGGTCCCGGCGCCGTTGACGCGGTAGACGATGTGCAGGTCGTCCGCGATGACGGTCGGGCGGCGGTCCTGGGTGCCGGTCTCAGCCACGGCCGTACCTCTCCTCCGCCTGCCAGAAGTACACGAAGCCGCCGAGGAAGACGGCCACGGCCCAGAACAGCGCGATCGCCCACACGTGCGGCGGCAGGTTCGAGGCGCCGTAGCCGTCGATCAGCGCGTAGCGCATGAGGTCCATGTAGATCGCGGCCGGATTGACCTGGAGCAGCCGGACCGCGATCTCGGAGCGTCCCTCCATCATCTTGTGGATGGAGAACATCACGCCGGAGGTGTACATCCAGGTGCGCAGGACGAACGGCATCAGCTGGGCGAGGTCCGGCGTCTTGGCTCCCATGCGGGCCACGATCAGCGCGAGCCCGGTGTTGAACAGGAACTGCAGCAGCAGGACCGGCACGATCAGCAGCCAGGCCGGGCTCGGGTAGCTGCCGAAGCCGATCGCCACGACGAACATCACGATCATCGAGAACAGCAGCTGCTGGAGCTGCTGCAGCGAGAAGGAGATCGGCAGCGAGGCACGCGGGAAGTGCAGGGCACGCACCAGGCCCAGGTTGCCGGAGATCGCCCGGACGCCCGACATGACCGAGCTCTGCGTGAAGGTGAACACGAACACGCCCGTCACCAGGAACGGAATGTACACGTCCTGGGACAGGCCGCGGCTCGCGTGCAGGATCACGCCGAAGATGAAGTAGTACACGCCCGCGTTCAGCAGCGGCGTCGCCACCTGCCACAACTGGCCGAGTCTGGCCTCGCTGTACTGCGCCGTCAGCTTCGCGTGGGAGAAGGCGAGGATGAAGTGGCGCCGACCCCACAGCTGGCGGACGTACTCGGGCAGTGAGGGACGGGCGCCGCTCACGGCGAGCCCGTACTTGGCGGCGAGCTGCGCCGCCGTCAGCCCCTCGTCGGGCGACGGTATCGCGCTCACCGCGACACCGCCGTCATGCGTTGTGTGACTCACGAGTGGAAATCCGCACTCTCTCGGGTAAGAAGCTTGCTCTCTTCGGGTAAGAGAAAGCTTCTCAGATCACCGGAGGCCGGCCCAGTCGGGTCAGCCGCCACACCGTGCGCCAGCGCATCGGGCGGCGGGGGCCGCAGGAGGTGGTCCAGCCCTCCTTGAACCCGCCGAACCACGCCTTCAGGGCCGGCCCGGACGGGCGGCGCAGCAGGGTGAGCAGCAGCCAGACGCCGAGGTAGACGGGGACCAGCGGGACGGGGAGGTTGCGGCGGGCCAGCCACACGCGGTTGCGGGCGACCATGCGGTGGTAGACGGCGTGCCGCGAGGGCGCGGTGGTCGGGTGGTACAGCACCATGTCCGACCGGTAGTCGATCAGCCAGCCGGCGTCGAGGGCCCGCCAGGCCAGGTCGGTCTCCTCATGGGCGTAGAAGAACTCGTCCGGCAGCCCGCCGACCTCGGCGAACACCCGGGTACGGACGGCATTGGCGCCGCCGAGGAAGGTGGTGACCCGGGAAGAGCGCATCGGGTCGGAGGCGCGCAGCCGGGGCACGTGGCGGCGCTGGGTCTCGCCGGTCTCCGGGTCGGCGATGCGGAAGCTGATGATGCCGAGCTCGGGGTCTGCGGCGAAGGCCTCGCGGCACAGCTCGGCCGTGTCATGGCGGGCGAGCAGTCCGTCGTCGTCGAGGAAGAGCAATATGTCGACATCCCGGCCACCGGGCCCGAAGGCCTCGATGCCGACGTTCCGGCCGCCGGGGATGCCCAGGTTCTCGGGCAGCTCGATCGTCCGTACGCCCTCGGGCACGTCCGGGACCGGCGAGCCGTTGCCGACAACGACCACCTCGACCCGGTCACCGTCCTGCTTGGCGACCGAGTCGAGCAGGGCCCGCAGCTCCTCGGGCCGGTTGCCCATGGTGATGACGACGGCGCCGACCCGCATGGCCGTACTCACTTCAGCCTGCTGGAGGCGAGGATGGACACCAGGTGCAGCAGGGTCTGCAGCAGGGCGATGCCGGCCAGCACCGCGACACCCAGCCGGGAGAAGAACAGGTCGCCACGCACCTGGTCGGCGATCGCCAGGACCAGGATGAGCAGGGACGCCTCGATGCCGAGGATCAGCCGGTGGAACTTCAGCGCGGCGGCGGCCCGGCGGGCCAGCGCCATGCCGGAGGAGCGCATCTCGGCGGCGGCCTCCTTGACCGGGGGCAGCCCGCCCTGGTGCCGGGCCACGCCGACCAGGTCGGTCTCGGCCTTGATGAGGATGGCGCCGAGCGCGGCCAGCGTGCCGAGGAAGGCCCACAGCCAGTCGATACGGCCGCCGCCCCACAGGTCGGCGGCGCGCAGGCCGAAGCCGGTGAGCACCGCGGCGTCGGTGAGGTAGGCGCCGACGCGGTCGAGATAGACGCCGTTCAGCGAGTACTGCTTCTTCCAGCGCGCGATCTCGCCGTCGACGCAGTCCAGCAGCAGATACATCTGGACGCACACCACGCCGAGCACGGCGCCCCAGATCCCCGGCACGAGCAGTGCCGGGGCCGCGAGCACGCCGAAGACGGTCATCAGGTACGTGAGCTGGTTGGGCGTGACCCTGGTGTTCACCAGGTAGCGGTCGACCCGCAGGGACACCTCGCGCATGTAGAGGCGTCCCATCCAGTGCTCACCGCTGCGCCGGTCCTTGACCCCAGCGGGGTGGACGACCGGACGGAGTTCAGCTACCGATGGCCTTGACATAGTCGGCGTAGATGTCCTTGATCTGGTTCGTCTTGAGGTCGAGGTGTTCGAGGATCGTGTAGCGGCCGGGGCGGGTCTCCGGGGCGAACTCCACGGCGCGGACGAACTCGTCCAGGGTGAAGCCGATCTCCTCCGGCAGCACCGGAAGCCCGTGCCCGCGCAGCACCCCGGCCGTGTGGACCGCCTCCTCGTGCGCCCCGCGCAGGTACATCGCGAAGGCGGCGCCGAGTCCGCACTGTTCGCCGTGGGCGGCGGCCCGCTTGGGGAACAGCAGGTCGAAGGCGTGGTTGATCTCGTGGCAGGAGCCGGAGGACGGGCGGGAGTCACCGGAGATCGACATCGAGATACCGCTGAGGACCAGCGCCTCGGCGAGCACCTGGAGGAAGTCGTTGTCGCCGATGCCGCCGGGGTGGCGCAGCACCGCCTCGCCGGCCTGGCGGGCCATCGCGGCGGCCAGGCCGTCGATCTTCTCGCCGTTGACCCGGTTGGACAGCTCCCAGTCCGCGACCGCGTTGATGTTGGAGATCGCATCGCCGATGCCGGCCCGGACGAAACGGGCCGGGGCCTCGCGGATCACGTCCAGGTCGATGACGACCGCGATGGGGTTCGGCACGCCGTAGGAGCCGCGTCCCGCGTCGTTGTCGAGGGTCGCGACCGGCGAGCACAGTCCGTCGTGCGCGAGGTTCGTCGGTACGGCGACCAGGGGCAGGCCGATGCGCGCCGCGGCGAACTTGGCGCAGTCGATGATCTTGCCGCCGCCGAGCCCGACCACCGCGTCGTAGTGGCCGGACTTCATCTCGCCGGCCAGCCGGATCGCGTCGTCGAGGGTGCCGCCGCCGACCTCGTACCAGCTGGCGCCGGGCAGCGAGGGGGCGATGCGCTCGCGCAGCTTGGCACCGGAGCCGCCGCTGACGGCGACGGCGAGCCGGCCGGACTGCGCGATGCGCTCGTCGGCGAGGACGGCGGCCAGGTCGTCCAGGGCACCCGGGCGGATGTCGACGACGACCGGCGAGGGAATGAGCCGGGTCAGTAGCGGCACGCGATCTCCCGTCCCTTGGCAAGGTCGTCGTGGTTGTCGATCTCGACCCACTGGACGTCGCCGATCGGCGCCACGTCGATCCGGAAGCCGCGGTTGACGAGCTCCTGGTAGCCGTGCTCGTAGAACTGCTGCGGGTCGGTCTCCCAGACCGTCTTCAGCGCGTCGGCCAGCTCCGGGGCGGCGTCGCCCTCGATGAGCGTGACGCCGATGTACTCGCCGGTGGCCTCGGTGGGGTCCATCAGCTTGGTGATCTTCGTCATGCCCTTCTCGGGGTCGACGACGACCTTCATCTCCTCGTCGGCGAGCGACTTCACGGTGTCCAGCGCGAGGATGATCCGCTTGCCCTCACCGCGCGCGGCGAGCAGCGTCTTCTCGACGGAGACCGGGTGGACGGTGTCGCCGTTGGCGAGGATCACGCCGTCCTTGAGGGCGTCACGGCCGCACCACAGGGAGTAGGCGTTGTTCCACTCCTCGGCCTTGTCGTTGTCGATGAGGGTGAGCTTGAGGCCGTACTTCTGCTCCAGGGCCGCCTTGCGCTCGTAGACGGCCTCCTTGCGGTAGCCGACGATGATCGCGACCTCGGTCAGGCCGACCTCGGCGAAGTTGGCGAGGGTGAGGTCCAGCACGGTTGGTTCGCCCTCTATGCCCGCGGGCCCCACCGGCACCAAAGCCTTGGGCAGGGTGTCGGTGTAGGGGCGCAGACGCCGTCCGGCGCCGGCCGCCAGCACGAGGCCGATCATGCGGGTTCTCCTTCGTCGTGTACGGCTGGGGCCCCTGCGGAGACCCAGAAACGGATGCTCTCGACGAGCACCACGAGGGCGACGGCCACGGCGAGGACCGTGAGCGCGACCGTGAACTGCGAGGCGGTGAGCACCGCGGCCAGGACGGTGACGAGCAGCGTCCGCCCCTCGTGCCCCCCGATGACGCGCACCAGCCAGGCTGGGGGCGCTCCGGCGTTGCCGCGGATGCGGTACACCGTGTCGTAGTGATGGTAGGCGACGGCGGCCACCAGACCGAAAGCCGCAGGGAGGGCGCCGTTCACCCCTGCTTTGCCCGCGAGGATGAGGACGGTGCCGTATTCGCCTGCGCGGAAGAGCGGAGGGACCAGCCAGTCCAGGGCGCCCTTGAGGGGGCGCTGCAGCGCCTGTCCCGAGGTGACCGCGTACACGACGGCACCGGCGACGGGCGCCCAGGTCACCCCGGAGAAGAGGGACACCGCGAGGACGGCCGGGCCGGCCAGGGCCAGCGCCGGCGGGGCGCCGAGGGGGGCCTGGGTGATGCGGGCCACGAGCGCGGCGAGCGGGCCGTTGTCGGCGAGGTCCGCCAGCGCCTGCGCCGCCCGGTCCGTGCGCGTCGCCCTCCGCGTCACCGAGCGCAGCACACGCCCGGCCGTGGTGTACGTCGCGGCGAGGGCACAGCCGGCGAGCAGCACGTAGAAGGTGATGCGGGGGGTCGTGGCCGCCGTCAGGACCGCTATCAGCGCCCAGCGCTCGCCGATCGGCAGCACGATCATCCGCCGTGCCCAGACCGTCCAGCCGACGCTGTCCAGCTTGTCGGAGAGGGCGGCGGTGGGGCTGGTGTTGGCGGTGGCGTCGTGGTTGGCCTCGTTGAAGGAGAAGTCGACCACGTGCCGGCAGGTCTGCAGGACCATCGCGCCGAGGGCGAGGGCCCACACGTCGTCGCCGCCCCGGGCCGCGCCGAGGGCGAGGCCGGCGTAGTAGGCGTACTCCTTGGCCCGGTCGAAGGTGGCGTCGAGCCAGGCGCCGAGCGTGGAGTACTTCAGGGCGTAACGGGCGAGCTGGCCGTCGGTGCAGTCCAGGACGAAGGAGGCGATCAGCAGCACACCGGCCGCGACGAAACCGCCCCTGGTGCCGGTGGCCGCGCAGCCCGCCGCGATCAGGGCGGTGAGCAGCGAGGCGGTGGTGACCTGGTTGGGGGTCAGGCCGCGGCGGGCGCACCAGCGGGCGATGTAGCGCGAGTAGGGGCTGATGAAGAACGTGGTGAAGAACCCGTCGCGGGACTTCACGGCCGACTTCAGGCGTACGGCCTCCTCGTCGACGGCGGCGACGGCCTGCCGTGCCTCGTTGCGGGCCTGCGGGTCGGCGGGGACCGCGGCGACGAGGCTGCCCAGCTCCGGCCGGTGCACCTCGCAGCCGTCGGCGTCGAGGGAGGTGATGATGCGGTCGGCGAGGCTGTCCACGGCGAGCGCGGTGCCGCCGCCGGCGGAGGTCTCCCGGGCCACGGCCCGGGTCATCGCCTGCCGGGCGTCCGGCTGGGCGGTGACGGCGCCGGGGATCGCGGAGAGCGGGAAGCGCGGGTCGGTCAGGCCGAGGCGCAGGGCGTGCCGGTGGCCGACGAAGCGGGCGTCGACCAGGGCCACGCGGTCGCCGGTGGGCGCGGCGGCGAGCAGGGTCTCGGCCTCGGCGGGGTCCGCTGCCACCCGGACGTCGAAGCCGAGCGACCGCAGATCGTTCTCCAGGGACGATCCGGGTACCGGCTGACCGGTGACGATGGCCGTCGACAACCGAACTCACTCCCTGGGTGCCGGCGCGATGGAGCCGGTCTCTTGCATGGTGGGGCGCCCTGCCAGCGGCACCCGGGCGGCATGTCGGCAGAGGCTATCGGATGCACGGAAACCCTTGTTCACCGGCCGTTCATGGCCCGGTCCCCGGGGACTGCCCCGGCCTTTGCCGCGATCATCATCGGTGATCCGGGGCCCGGCCCACAAACCCGTCGGCGCAGAACCGGGCAACCGGGACACCTCGCCTGCGCGTAGGGTGGACGACCATGACGTGGCTGATCACCGGCGGTGCCGGATACATCGGGGCGCATGTGGCACGGGCCATGGCCGGCGCCGGGGAGAGAGTCGTGGCGCTGGACGACCTGTCGGCGGCGGTGCCCGCCCGGCTTCCCGCGGACGTCCCGCTCGTTCAGGGCTCGACGCTGGACGGTGAGCTGTTGAAGCGGGTCTTCGCGGAGTACGACGTCACGGGAGTCGTCCATCTCGCGGCGCGCAAGCAGGTGGCCGAGTCGGTGGCCGAGCCCACCCGCTACTACCGGGAGAACGTGGGCGGCCTCGCCACCCTGCTGGACGCGGTCGCCGGGGCCGGGATCCGGCGGCTGGTGTTCTCCTCGTCGGCAGCGGTGTACGGCAACCCGGACGTGGACCTGATCACCGAGGACACCCCGTGCGCGCCGGTGAGCCCCTACGGCGAGACCAAGCTGGCCGGTGAGTGGCTGGTGCGGGCGGCCGGAAAGGCGCACGGAATCTCCACGGTGTGCCTGCGCTATTTCAACGTGGCGGGCGCGGCGGCGCCGGAACTCGCGGACACCGGTGTGTTCAACATCGTGCCGATGGTCTTCGACCGGCTCACCCGCGACGAGGCCCCGCGGATCTTCGGTGACGACTATCCGACGCCGGACGGCACCTGCATCCGCGACTACATCCATGTGGCCGACCTCGCCGAGGCCCACCTCGCCGCGGCGCACCGGCTCGCCGGCGGTGCTGCGTCCGGCGATCTGACGCTGAACATCGGGCGGGGCGAGGGCGTCTCGGTGCGCGAACTGATCACGGTCATCGGGGAGGTCAGCGGCGACCGCCGGGAGCCGCTGGTGGAGCCGCGCCGGCCGGGGGACGCGCCGCGCGCGGTCGCCTCCGCCGAGCGGGCCGCCGAGCAGCTGGGCTGGCGGGCCGGGCGCGGGGTGCGCGAGATGGTGGAGTCGGCCTGGCAGGGCTGGCAGCTGCACCACGGCGGGTGAGCCGCGCCCGAAGGGCCGTTGCCCGAGAGCTCATACGGACGAGCCGTACCCGCCCCTGACCTGCGGAACGTTTCCGCAGGTCAGGGCACATGACAACGGTGTTCAGTGCCGCGTTGCCCCATACCCCCCACCCGTAGTTCACTGGGCCCTGCCGAACGGAAACGGAAAGGGCGGATGTCATGGGGGCAGGGCACGACCACGGGCACGCGCACAACCATGCGCCGCCGACGGGTACGGCCGCGGCAGCGTTCCGGGGCAGGCTGCGGATCGCCCTGGGCATCACGCTCACGATCATGGTGGTGGAGATCGTCGGCGGCCTGGCCGCGGACTCGCTGGCGCTGATCGCGGACGCGGCGCACATGGCGACCGACGGGGTGGGCCTCGGCATGGCCCTGCTGGCGATCCACTTCGCCAACCGCCCGCCGAGCACGAACCGCACCTTCGGCTACGCCCGCGCCGAGATCCTCGCCGCCCTGGCCAACTGTGTGCTGCTGCTCGGGGTCGGCGGATACGTCCTGTACGAGGCCCTCCAGCGGTTCGTGACGCCCGCGGAGACCCGCGGCGGCCTGATGATCGTGTTCGGCCTGATCGGCCTGGTCGCGAACTCGATCTCGCTGACCCTGCTGATGCGCGGGCAGAAGGAGAGCCTGAACGTGCGCGGCGCCTTCCTGGAGGTCGCCGCCGACGCGCTGGGCTCGTTCGCGGTGCTGGTCTCGGCGGCGGTCATCCTGACCACCGGCTGGCAGCGCGCCGACCCGGTCGCCTCGCTGGTCATCGGCGTGATGATCGTGCCGAGGACGCTGAAGCTGCTGCGCGAGACGCTGGACGTGCTGCTGGAGGCGGCCCCGAAGAACGTCGACATGGACGAGGTGCGGGCACACATCCTGGCGCTGGACGGCGTGGAGGACGTACACGACCTGCACGCGTGGACGATCACCTCCGGGATGCCGGTGCTCTCGGCGCATGTGGTGGTCAGCTCGGACGTGCTCAGCGCCGTCGGCCACGAGAAGCTGCTGCACGAACTGCAGGGCTGCCTCGGCGACCACTTCGACGTGGAGCACTGCACCTTCCAGCTGGAGCCGAGCGGGCACGCCGAGCACGAGGCCCGGCTGTGCCACTGACAATGCGCACTGGTGTTCGACACCCGTCGTGGACGGTTCCGTGATCTCCGGATCGGGCACGATGATCTACCGGGTCCGCCTTCCGGCGCCGCGCCGCGCGCGACGTGCGGGGAAGTGCCGGGAGTGCCGGATTCGTACGGCAGACTTGGGGTGCGAAGACCGAGGCGAAGGATGGGTATGCCGATCACACCTGCCACCGCGACGCACAGCCCGTCGAATGGCACCGCAGAGGCGATTTTGCTGGAACTGGTCGACGAGAAGGGTGTGACGATCGGCACGGCGGAGAAGCTCGCCGCCCACCAGCCGCCCGGGCAGCTGCACCGCGCGTTCTCGGTGTTCCTCTTCGACGAGCAGGGCCGGCTGCTGCTCCAGCAGCGGGCGCTCGGCAAGTACCACTCCCCCGGCGTGTGGTCCAACACCTGCTGCGGCCACCCGTACCCGGGCGAGGCGCCGTTCGCCGCCGCGGCCCGGCGCACGTTCGAGGAGCTCGGCGTGTCGCCCTCGCTGCTGGCGGAGGCGGGCACGGTCCGCTACAACCACCCGGACCCGGCCTCGGGCCTGGTCGAGCAGGAGTACAACCACCTGTTCGTCGGTCTGGTGCAGGCGCGGCTCGCGCCGGACCCGGAGGAGGTCGGCCAAACCGCGTTCGTGACGGCCGCCGAGCTCGCCGAGCGGCACGCCCGCGACCCCTTCTCGGCCTGGTTCATGACCGTCCTGGACGCGGCCCGTCCGGCGATCAGAGAGCTGACGGGCCCGGCCGCGGGCTGGTGAGCCGTCCACGACAGCATGCGGGTCCGGGGCGCCGCCACGGCGTCGGCGGGCCTGCGCGGTTCAGCGGTCGCATCGGGCTGCGCGCCCGCAGCAGCTCCGCGGGCCTGCCGTGCTACGACAGCGCCGGCCGGCCTGGGCGGTTGGGCAGTCTCGCGTGCCCGCGCGGTTCGACAGTCTCGCGGGCCTGCGACTCCGAGGCGGCTCGCGACAACGCCACGGGCTTCAGCGGCGCCTCTGTGGCAACATCGCAGGCTTCTGAGCCGGCTCTACGGCAACATCGCGGCCTTCTGAGCCGGCTCTACGGCAGCGTCGCGGGCTTGAGCGGGAGGGCGGCCCAGATCACCTTGCCGCCGCTCGCGGTGTGCTCGACGTCGACCGTCCCACCCGCCTCCCGCGCCACCTCGCGGACCAGGAGCAAGCCCCGGCCGCCGGTCTGACCGTGGTCGGCCTCCAGGGCGGTCGGACGGTAGGGGTGGTTGTCCTCCACGGACACCCGCACCCACTCGGCTCCGACCGCGACCTCCACGGCCAGCATCGGCGACAGCAGCGCCGCGTGCCGTACCGCGTTGGTGACCAGCTCGGAGACGATCAGCAGCAGGCCGTACACCAGCTCGTCGGAGACCGGCACGCCCTGGCGCAGCAGCAGGTCCCGTACGGCGTGCCGGGCCTGCGGGACCGAGGCGTCCACCGCGGCGGCGGTGAACCGCCAGACGCCTTCGTACGGCAGTGGATCGGGCGGCCGTTCGGCGCCCCCCGCTGGGCGCGGCCCGTCACCGCGCCCGTGGTTGTCCATCGTCCGGTCGCCACCCTCGCGCTCGATTGTCACCACACGTCGAGTGTTGGTAACGAACCGCTCCGGCCCGAAGGCCTGAACACAAGTCAGCGGGTATCGAACGGTTTCTGACCGAGTGCGTATGACACGGTCACGTGTGGGGACTGTTCCTGTCGCCCGGACGCCGGTTCGCGAACTAGTCGGGTGGTACGGGTTTGGGCTGCCCCTCTTCGGAGACGAGACCGACGATACGGCGCCCGCCGTAGCCGGTGGCCACGAGGCCGAGGCCGTCGAAGAGGAGGGCGAGCGAGAAGAACGCCCCGATGACGTACTGACTGCTGCTCGGCCAGGAGCCGAGGACCAGGATCCCGAGCAGCAGGTCGAAGGCGCCGAGCAGCAGGGTCCAGCCCAGCTGCGGTCCGCGCACGACCAGGCCGCCGACCAGCCGGAACAAGCCCGCGGAGAGGAACAGCAGCGCGGCGAACATGGTGAGCGCGGCGGCCGCGGCGTGCGGCAGGCGGATGACGACGACGCCGGCCGCGATGTTCAGGGCGGCGACGATGACACCGAGCCAGAAGAAGCTGGTGCCGCGGGCCTGGACGGCGTGCAGCAGCCCCACGATGCCGCCGATCAGCAGCAGCCAGCCGAACAGCAGCATCGAGGTGAGCGTGGCGGCCGCGGTGTAGACGAGTCCGACGATCCCGGCGAGCACGAGGAGCACACCGAGCGCGGTGAGCCAGCTGAAGCCGCGGTGGAGTCTCGTCGCGCTGTCCCTGCGTGTGCCGGCCCTGGCCATGGCCACCTCCTCGGTCCACGCCGTTCGCCACCCCCCTCCCTTTTTGTCCCCATTGGCCGGGTTTCGTAACGCACCGCATCTGCCGACCCGCGCTCTCCGTACCGACCGGAGCCCCCGATACGATCCGCGCATGGAGCCCCAGCTGTCGCACCGCATCGAAGGCGCTGTCGCCACCGTCGTCATCCGCAACCCGGCCAAGCGCAACGCCATGACCGCCGCGATGTGGCGGGCCCTGCCGCCGCTGCTTCAGGAGTTGGCGCGCGACCCCGGCGTACGGGCGCTGGTGCTCACCGGTGAGGGCGGGACCTTCTGCGCGGGCGCGGACATCAGCACGCTCCAGGGCTCCCCGGAGGAGGCGCAGGGACTCGCCGTGGCCGCCGAGCAGGCGCTCGCCGCGTTCCCCAAGCCGAGCGTGGCCGCCGTGCGCGGACACTGCGTGGGCGGCGGGGCACAGCTCGCCGCGGCCTGCGACCTACGGCTGGCGGAGGAGGGCGCGCTGTTCGGGGTGACGCCGGCGCGGCTCGGCATCGTCTATCCGGCCTCCTCGACCCGCCGGCTGGTGTCGCTGGTGGGTCCGGCCACCGCCAAGTACCTGTTGTTCACGGCTGAGTTGATCGACTCCGGCCGGGCGCTGGCCACCGGACTGGTGGACGAGGTGCTGCCGGAGGGCGAACTGGGCAAGCGAGTCGCGGAGTTGGCCCGGATCCTGGTCTCCCGCTCCCAGCTCACCCAGGCCGCCGCGAAGGAGTTCGCGGCCGGCCGTACCGACCGGGACGCCCACTGGGCGCAGCAGGCCCGCGGCAATCCCGACACCTCGGAAGGGGTCGCCGCGTTCCTGGAGCGCCGGCAGCCGCGCTTCACGTGGAACGTGGCTACGTCAGGATGAAGCGGCTCCGAGCACGCAACCGCTCGACGAGGTGGGCGGGGGCCTTGTGCGGGGCCCCGGCGGCGTAGGGCGGCTGCGGGTCGTACTCCGTGGCGAGTTGGACGGCCTGGGCGTGCTCGTCACCGGCGATGCGGCCGGACAGAGTGAGGGCCATGTCGATGCCGGCGGAGACACCGGCTGCGGTGACGTACTTCCCGTCCGACACCACCCGCTCCTGCGCCGGCTCGGCGCCGAACCGCTTCAGCTGGTCGAGCGCCAGCCAGTGCGAGGTCGCGCGGCGCCCGTCGAGGAGGCCTGCGGCGGCCAGCAGCAGCGAGCCCGTGCACACCGAGGTCGTCCATGTGCTGGTGGCGTCGACGACGCGAAGCCAGTCCAGCAGAGGCCGGTGTTCCATCAGCCCGCTCTGACCCGGCCCGCCCGGTACGACCACGATGTCGGGGCGCGTGACCTCGCCGAGCGACCGGTCGGCGACGACTCCGAGCGCCCGGGTGTCGGTACGCACGGGACCGGTGCGCTCGGCGACGAACACGGTCTCGGCACCGGGAAGGCGGGAGAGGATCTCGTACGGGCCGACGGCGTCGAGGGCGGTGAACCGGTCGTAGACGACGATGGCGATCTGCATGGCGTGTCCCTTCGGTGATCGAAACGGCGTCGCCCGGCGAGTCCCAACGGGCGACAGCGGGGCGGAAGCCGTGACGAGGGCTGACGGGGTTCAGTGGGCGAGGCGGCGGCGCGCGGCGGGGGCGTGAGCGCTCACGATCGTCGGCGGCCGGGAATCAGTCGGCAATCACGGTGAGCAGCACCAGCGCCCGGAATCAGTGGGTCATGGCCGGGCGGAAGCGGCGGCGGTACTCGGCCGGGGCCGTGCCGAGGGTCTTCACGAAGGCGCGTCGCATGGCCTCGGGGGTGCCGTAGCCGCTGGCGCGTGCGACCTCCTCGATGGTGTCGCGGGTGTCCTCCAGCAGGCGGCGGGCGTGTTCCAGGCGGACCCGGTCGACGTACCGGCCGGGGGTCATGCCGGTCTCCTCCCGGAAGGCACGCGCGAAGTGGCGCGGGGAAAGGCGGGCGCGGGCGGCGAGCGCATCGACGGTCAGGTCGCCCGCCGGATGCTCGGTGATCCAGCGCTGGACCTCCCGCAGCGGTGCGCGCTGCGCGGTCTGCGCGGCGAGCTGAGCACTGAACTGCGCCTGGTTGCCGGGCCGGCGCAGGAAGACCACCAGGTGCCGGGCGACGGCGAGCGCGACGTCCCGGTCCAGGTCCTCTTCGACCAGGGCGAGGGCCAGGTCGATGCCGGAGGTGACCCCGGCCGAGGTGGCGACGGGCCCGTCCCGGACGTAGATGGGTTCCGGATCCACGGCGACCGCCGGGTGGTCCCGGGCGAGCTTGTCGCAGTAGGCCCAGTGGGTCGTCGCCCGGCGGCCGTCGAGGAGACCGGCGGCGGCGACCGGGATGGCGCCCGTGCACACCGAGACCAGACGCGGGACGCGCGGTCCGCGCTCGCGCAGCCAGGCGATCAGCCGCGGATCGGGATCGCGCGTGCCCTCGCCGCCGGGCACCAGCAGGGTGTGCGGGTCGGCGGCAGCGGTGAGCGCCTCGTCGGGTACGACGGTCAGGCCGCTGGAGGTGCGCACCGGGCCGCCGTCCAGGGAGGCCGTACGGATCCGATACGTGCCCGGCGTGTGCTTCTCGGCGCCCGTGAACACCTCGAGCGGCCCGGTGACGTCGAGGCTCTGGACGCCGTCGAAGAGGACGAAGAGGAGGGTTCGCCGAGCCCTGCCCTCGATGCGCTGCGTCATGGCCTCGATTCTTCGCCGCCGGGTGCATGGCTGCAATGACGTGTTTCCCACCTTTTCTGCCATCAGGGCATGGGAGCCGGTCGCTGAGTCACCCGGAGCCGTGGCCACAGTGGCCGCGCTGCCGTTCCGGGCCGTGGCCCGGCCGTTCGGGCGGGACCTCGTCGAGCGCGGGCGGGAGCCGGGCCCGAGAAACGACGGGCGGCCCGCCGGGGTGCCGCCCTGATCCCCGGTTGTCGGTGTCACCTGCCACAATTGCCGCGCAACCTCAGTGGAGAAGGCGGTACGGGATCGTGACGACACCCGGGTCCATCGAAGCAGGATCCATCGAAGGCAGGATCGCCGAGGAACTCGGCGTACGGGAGCGGCAGGTGAAGGCCGCGGTGGAACTGCTCGACGGCGGTTCGACGGTGCCCTTCATCGCCCGCTACCGCAAGGAAGCGACCGAGATGCTCGACGACGCGCAGCTGCGCACGATCGAGGAGCGGCTGCGCTATCTGCGGGAGCTGGAGGAGCGGCGGACCGCGATCCTGGAGTCGGTGCGCGAGCAGGGCAAGCTGACCGCGGAGCTGGAGGCCCGTATCCGCGGTGCCGAGACCAAGGCGCGGCTGGAGGACATCTACCTCCCGTACAAGCCCAAGCGGCGCACCAAGGCGCAGATCGCGCGCGAGGCGGGCCTGGAGCCGCTGGCCGAGGGCCTGCTGGGCGACCCGACGGTGGAGCCGCTGGCGGCTGCCGCCGCGTTCGTGGACGCCGACAAGGGCGTCGCCGACCCACAGGCCGCCCTGGAGGGCGCGCGGGCCATCCTCACCGAGCGGTTCTCGGAGGACGCCGACCTGATCGGTGAGCTGCGCGAGCGCATGTGGGTGCGCGGGCGGCTGGCCGCGAAGGTGCGGGAGGGCAAGGAGGAGGCGGGCGCGAAGTTCGCCGACTACTTCGACTTCGCGGAGCCGTTCACCGAGCTGCCCTCGCACCGGATCCTGGCGATGCTGCGCGGGGAGAAGGAGGAGGTCCTGGACCTCGTCCTGGAGCCCGAGGAGCCCACGGAGGGTCCGTCCTCGTACGAGGGAATCGTGGCGCGCCGGTTCGGGATCGCCGACCGGGGCCGCCCCGCCGACAAGTGGCTGACGGACACGGTCCGCTGGGCCTGGCGCACCCGCATCCTCGTCCACCTCGGCATCGACCTGCGCCTCAGGCTGCGGACGGCCGCCGAGGACGAGGCGGTGAACGTCTTCGCGGCGAACCTGCGCGACCTGCTGCTGGCCGCCCCGGCCGGCACGCGCGCGACGCTGGGCCTGGACCCCGGTTTCCGTACGGGCGTGAAGGTCGCCGTGGTCGACGCGACCGGCAAGGTCGTCGCCACGGACGTGATCTACCCGCACGTCCCGGCGAACAAGTGGGACGAGGCCCTCGCCAAGCTGGCCCGGCTCGCGAAGGAGCACGCGGTGGAGCTGATCGCGATCGGCAACGGCACGGCCTCCCGCGAGACCGACAAGCTCGCCGGCGAACTGATCACCAGGCACCCGGAGTTGAAGCTCACCAAGGTGATGGTGTCCGAGGCGGGCGCGTCGGTGTACTCGGCCTCGCAGTACGCCTCGCAGGAGCTGCCGGACATGGACGTGTCGCTGCGCGGCGCCGTCTCCATCGCCCGGCGGCTGCAGGACCCGCTGGCCGAGCTGGTGAAGATCGACCCGAAGTCCATCGGCGTCGGCCAGTACCAGCACGACCTGTCCGAGGTGAAGCTGTCCCGCTCGCTGGACGCGGTCGTGGAGGACTGTGTGAACGGCGTCGGCGTGGACGTCAACACGGCGTCCGTGCCGCTGCTGTCGCGGGTGTCGGGCATCTCCTCCGGTCTCGCCGAGAACATCGTGGCGCACCGGGACGCCAACGGCCCGTTCACCTCCCGCGGGGAGCTGAAGAAGGTGGCGCGGCTCGGCCCGAAGGCGTACGAGCAGTGCGCGGGCTTCCTACGCATCCGCGGCGGCGCCGACCCGCTGGACGCCTCCAGCGTGCACCCCGAGGCCTACCCGGTGGTCCGCCGCATGGTGAAGACCACCGGCCAGGAGGTCGCCTCCCTCATCGGCAACACCGGTGTGCTGCGCTCCCTGAAGCCTGCCGACTTCGTGGACGGCACGTTCGGTCTGCCGACCGTGACGGACATCCTGAAGGAGCTGGAGAAGCCGGGCCGCGACCCGCGTCCCGCGTTCAGGACGGCCACCTTCAAGGAGGGCGTGGAGAAGATCTCCGACCTGTCCCCCGGGATGATCCTGGAGGGCGTGGTGACGAACGTGGCCGCGTTCGGCGCGTTCGTCGACGTCGGTGTCCACCAGGACGGCCTGGTGCATGTCTCGGCGATGTCCAGGACGTTCGTCAAGGACCCGCGCGATGTCGCCAAGCCCGGTGACATCGTCAAGGTGAAGGTCCTCGACGTGGACATCCCGCGCAAGCGGATCGCGCTGACCCTGCGTCTGGACGACGAGGCCGCGCCGCAGGGACAGGGCGGCGGCCGGCAGCAGCGCGGCGGCGGCCCGCGGCCGCCCCAGCAGCGGCAGGGCGGCGGCCAGGGCCGGCGTGAGGGCCGCGGCGGCGACCGGGGCGGCCGTCAGGCCGCGCCGCCCGCCAACAGCGCGATGGCCGACGCACTGCGCCGCGCGGGCCTGCTGGACCCGAAGAAGCGCTGACCGACCGGGGGCCGGAGCCACGCGGCCCCGGCCCCCGGCGCACGGAAAAGTCCGAGCGGCACCGATCCCCGGACCGAGAGACTTTCCTCCATGACGGATCTCAAGGACGACCTCCGGGTGTATCTCCAGGACGCCCGCGACGTGCTGGTGTGGAAGCTGGACGGCCTGCCGGAGTACGACATCCGGCGCCCCCTCACGCCCACCGGCACCAACCTGCTGGGCCTGGTCAAGCACCTGGCCGGCGCCGAGGCGCTGTACTTCGGCACGGCCTTCGGCCGGCCCTTCGCCGGTACGGCGTTGTGGATCGGCGGCGCCGCGGAGCCGGACGCCGACCTGTGGGCGCGGGCCGACGAGTCCCGTGAGGACATCGTCGGCCTGTACCGGCGGGCCTGCGCCCACTCGGACGAGACGATCGCGGCGCTGCCCCTGGACACGCTCGGCCGGGTGCCGGGCGCGCCGAAGGAGACGACGCTGCACCGGAGCCTGACCCACATGATCGCCGAGACCCAGCGGCACGCCGGCCACGCCGACATCGTGCGGGAGCTGATCGACGGGGCGGTGGGGCAGCGGCCGGACGGCCCGAATGTCGCGCCGCACGACCCGGAGCACCTCGGCCGGGTCGAGCGAGCGGCGAAGGAGGCCGCCGCGCGCCACTCGTGAGCCGGCAGGCAGTGCCCCGAAGAGGCCGGGGGCCGGATCTGTACGCGGCCCCGCCGCGTGGGCGCGACCAGCCACGACGGTGCCGGACGAACGACGGCACATCGCGGGCCCCCGGCGGAGCGCTACCGCTCCGCCACCTTCCCGTCCGCCACCTCCAGCCGCCGGGTCACCCGGACCGCGTCCAGCATGCGCCGGTCGTGGGTGACCAGGAGCAGGGTGCCCTCGTAGGAGTCGAGGGCGGACTCCAGCTGTTCGATGGCGGGCAGGTCGAGGTGGTTCGTCGGCTCGTCCAGGACGAGGAGGTTCACTCCCCGGCCCTGGAGCAACGCCAGGGCGGCGCGGGTGCGTTCGCCCGGGGAGAGGGTCGCGGCGGGGCGCAGGACGTGGTCGGACTTCAGGCCGAACTTGGCGAGCAGGGTGCGGACGTCGACCGGCTCGGTGTCGGGGACGGCCGCGCAGAACACGTCCAGCAGGGCCTCGGGGCCGTGGAAGAGCCCCCGGGCCTGGTCGACCTCGCCGACCAGGACGCCGGAGCCGAGCGCCGAGTGCCCCGAGTCGAGCGGGACACGGCCGAGCAGCACGCCCAGCAGGGTGGACTTTCCGGCGCCGTTGGCCCCGGTGACCGCGACCCGGTCCGCCCAGTCGATCTGCAGGGACACCGGCCCGAAGGTGAAGTCGCCGCGCCGGACCTCGGCGTCCCGCAGGGTCGCCACGACCGCGCCGGAGCGCGGGGCGGCGGCGATCTCCATGCGCAGTTCCCACTCCTTGCGCGGCTCCTCGACCGCCTCCAGGCGCTCGATCATGCGCTGGGTCTGCCGTGCCTTGGCCGCCTGCTTCTCGCTGGCCTCGCTGCGGAACTTGCGGCCGATCTTGTCGTTGTCGTTGCCGGCCTTGCGCCGGGCGTTCTTCACACCCTTGTCCATCCAGGCCCGCTGCGTCTGCGCGCGCTCCTGGAGAGCGGCTCTCTTGTCGGCGTACTCCTCGTAGTCCTCGCGCGCGTGCCGACGGGCCACCTCGCGCTCCTCCAGATAGGCGTCGTAGCCGCCGCCGTAGAGGTTGATCT
Organism: Streptomyces sp. NPDC001393; assembly: GCF_053597455.1. Classification (NCBI taxonomy): domain Bacteria; kingdom Bacillati; phylum Actinomycetota; class Actinomycetes; order Kitasatosporales; family Streptomycetaceae; genus Streptomyces; species Streptomyces sp. NPDC001393. Next base: position 48,089 of record NZ_JBSFIH010000023.1, on the reverse strand, counting down.
GCCGCTGGGCCAGGTCGAGTTCGAGGACCTTGGTGACCGTGCGGGTGAGGAACTCGCGATCGTGGCTGACGACGACCGTGCCGGCGCGCAGGCCGGTGACGAACCGTTCCAGGCGCTCCAGGCCGTCGAGGTCGAGGTCATTGGTGGGCTCGTCGAGAAGGAAGACGTCGTACCGGGACAGCAGGAGCGAGGCGAGCCCGGCGCGGGCCGCCTGGCCGCCGGACAGCGAGGTCATCGGCTGGTCCAGGTCCACGGCGAGACCAAGTGAGTCGGCGACGTCCTCCGCGCGCTCGTCCAGATCGGCGCCGCCGAGGCCGAGCCAGCGCTCCAGTGCGGTCGCGTAGGCGTCGTCGGCGCCGGATGCCCCGTCCACGAGTGCCTGCGTTGCCTCGTCCATGACGCGCTGGGCCTCGGCGACACCCGTGCGGCGGGCCAGGAACTCCCGGACGGTCTCCCCCGGCCTGCGCTCCGGCTCCTGCGGCAGATGTCCGACGGTCGCGGCCGGCGGGGACAGCCTCAGCTCGCCCTGTTCGGGCGGGGTGAGTCCGGCGAGCAGCTTCAGCAGGGTGGACTTGCCCGCGCCATTGGCACCGACGAGACCGATCACGTCGCCGGGCGCGACGACGAGGTCCAGCCCGGAGAAGAGGGAGCGGTCGCCGTGCCCGGCGGCGAGGTCCTTGGCGACGAGGGTGGCAGTCATCAGGACGCCGATCCTAACGGCCCCGGCACAGCACCTCAGCACCATTTCCCCCTGGCCGGCCCCCCATCCCAGCTCCCCGGTTCCCCGGTGAGCCGGCCACACATCTCACGCCCCGGGTGGGGGCGGCCCCGTTTTCCAGTGGGCCCCCATCTCAGCTCCGTCTTCCGCCGGTGACCGGCGCCGTGCGTACTCCTCCTGTCGTGCGGGCCACGAGGTATGCCTCTCCCTTGACCGCCCGCGGGTCCAACGGGACGCGGTGCCGGCCGGGCTCCAGGACGCCGTCGAACACCTCGCGGGTGTGGGTGCGGTAGAGCCGGTCGAGGCGGTAGGCGGTGATCCGTACCCGGCACGCCGAGGTGACCTCGACGTCCGCGCTGCTTCCGGCTGCGGTCAGCCCCACCAGCCGGCGCTGCGGGAGCGGGCTGCGGTCGAGAGCGTGCTCGATCTGGGCGACCAGCAGTGGCACGATCGGGGCCAGGCCGTCCACGCGGGCGATGTCGACCCCGGCGCGCTCGAACGCCTCGACCACGGCGGCTCGTTCCTGCTCGTCGACCGCGCGGCCGAAGGCGACCGCGCCGTAACCGCGCAGTTCCTCGGCGGGGACGGTCCGGGCGTCCTGGGTGATGTCGGCGCCGATGCCGATGGTCCGCAGCGCGGCGGCCAGCTTGGCGAGGACCGCGACCCGGGCACCGATCAGCAGAACGCGGCGGCGGGGCGCGGCGGAGCCCTCCATCAGGGCGCCGAGTGCGGCTCGGTACTCGGCGCCCTGGAAGCGGAACGGCCCTATGCCGTGGTAGCCGTTCAGCTGGAGGTCGGCGTGTTCGTCCGTCTGCCAGGCGAAGTCCCGCCAGATGTAGTCCTCGCCGTCGCGCTCGATGACGGCGGTGACCGCCCCGCAGCCCAGGTCCTCGCACTCGGGGCAGCCGTAGATGACGAACCGGCCGTCGGGGAGCGGCGGTTCGGCCTCCAGGAGCAGTGCGCGCACCTGCGCGGTGAAGATGGCGGGCGGGACGTCCGAGGCGAGCGGGGAGACGGCGTCCAGGTCGGACAGCCGGAAGAGCAATGGACGGCCGTCCACGACGAAGTCGACGAAGTCGCGGTGGACCTGGTAGCCGCCGTCGGCGAGCACACCGCCGGCGCGGATCGCCGGTGCCAGGTCGAAGGTCGCGTATGCGGCAGACATGCTGTGAGTATCCCCACAGAGGCACCGATGTGAGCGCAGCATGACAGAGTCGTCCGGACAGGGCCTATCGTCCTGGCGTGGACAGCGAGCCGAGTGACGAAGTGATCGTGGTCGGGAGCGGGGTCGCCGGGCTGACGACGGCCGTGGTCCTGGCGGAGTCCGGGCGCCGGGTGCGGGTGTGGGCGCGGGAGCCCGCCGAACGTACGACCTCGGCGGTCGCGGGCGGCCTGTGGTGGCCGTACCGCATCGAACCCGAGCCCCTGGTGGGTGCGTGGGCGCTCGCGTCCCTCGCCGTGTACGAGGAGTTGGCGCACCGGCCGGAGGAGACGGGCGTACGCCTGGTCGACGGCGTACACCAAGGGACCCGGCTGGACGAACTGGGCACCTGGGCGGGCCGGGTGCCGGGACTGCGGGCGGCGGGCGGCGGTCTCGCGGCGCGGCTGCCGGTGATCGACATGCCGGTGCATCTGGCGTGGCTGCGGGAGCGGCTGGCGAAGGCGGGAGGCGTGGTCGAGGCGCGCGAGGTGACGGACCTCGCCGCGGTGCCCGCGCCGGTCGTGGTCAACTGCACGGGCCTGGGCGCGCGTTCGCTGGTGCCGGACCCGGCGGTGCGTCCGGTGCGCGGGCAGCTGGTGGTCGTGGCGAACCCGGGGATCAGCACCTGGTTCACCGCCGTCGACCACTCCTCCGCCGCCTCCACCTACTTCATCCCGCAGCCGGGCGGCCTGCTGCTCGGTGGTACGGCGGAGGAGGACGACTGGTCCCTGGAGCCGGACCCGGCCACCGCCAGGGCGATCGTGGCCCGGTGCGCGGCGGTCCGGCCGGAGATCGCCCAGGCGCGGGTGCTGGACCACCGGGTGGGGCTGCGGCCGGCCCGGGACGCGGTGCGTCTGGAGAGGCAGCCGCTGCCCGGCGGACGCGCGTTGGTGCACAACTACGGCCATGGCGGGGCTGGGATCACCGTGGCGTGGGGCTGTGCCCGGGAGGCGGCCGGGTTGGCGTTCCCGGCCACCTGACTGCCGCGCCCCGTAAGGGCGCGGGGAACTGCGCGAGCAGCCCACCCCGAGCCCGCACCCGACCGGCGGCCCGAGCAAGCCTGCACCCGACCGACGGCCCGAGCCGCGCAACGACTACATCGGAACGTGTTCACCCGCGCGCGGTGCGCGGACGCCGTTCAAGACCGTCGGCACGGGGGCCGTAGTCGCCGTACCCGACGTGGCCCGGGCGAACGCCGGCGCGCCGCCGACCAGCGGAAGGCTCGCCGTCGTACCGGACAGATCGACCGTCAGGGCCGGCTTCGTCGACGGCGGGTCGATCAGGTCCTTGTCCGTGCCCGCGATGATCAGCGCCAGCCGGTGCCCCTTGGGGACGACGTGGTCGGTCGCCGCGAGACGCAGAGTCATCGTGTACGGCTTGCCCGGGGTGAGCGGGACGCCCTTGCCGAGCGAGGCGTAGTGGCCGAGGTCGGCCCAGCCGCGGCTGAACACGGTGTAGTCGACCTTGGCCGTCTTGGCCGCCGTCTCCTTGAAGCAGGCACTGTCGCCGGCGGTGCTCTCGCCCCAGCAGGTGCGGTTGGTGCGGGTGGTGATGCCCTCGCCGCCGTCGGCGTAGTCGCGGATGGTGTCCGGACCGAGGTCGACGAGGACGGCGGACAGGTGGGCGGAGGTTGTGGTCGACGTCGCGGTCACCGTCACCGTGGACGAGCCGGACAGGCGCAGTTCGCGGGTGAGGGGTGCGGTGAGGAAGCCCGCCTTCTCGGGGGTCGGCGTGGTGAGGTGGGCCGCCCAGTCGGTCTCGCTCAGCTTCGGGTCGTCGGTGAAGCCCTCGGTGCCGGCGGCGGCGCGCAGACCGAGCGTGCCGACGCCCGCCCGGGTGCCGGGAGACGGGTGGAGGACGGTGGTACGGGTGGTCTGCGGCGGCCAGACGCGGGAGGTGACCCACTGGTCGGGATGGCGTTCGATGTCGGCCATGGGCTCGCGGTCGATGCCGTTGTCGTAGCCGAGGAGTTCATGGTCGAACCAGCGGTGCAGGGTGTCCACCCAGGCGCCGCGCCGGTAGTCGAACGGGTCGACGTGCCCGGTCTGGGACAGCCAGATCTTGCGCCGCACACCGTGCTGGGCGAGGGCGTCCCACCACTGGCCGAAGTGCTTGGTGCGGACGTTGAGGTCCTGCATGCCGTGCACCAGGAACACGCTGGCGCGCACCTTGGCCGCGTCCTTGACGTAGTCCCGCTCGGTCCACAGCGGGGTCCAGTCGCCGCTGCGCGGGCTGCCGTCGGCGAGTTTCTTCTGTACGGCCGCGCAGTGGGCGTGCGCCGCGTCGCTCTCCACGTAACCGGCCAGCTGGTCGGGGCCGCCGTCGTAGAGCGGGGCGCCCTGGGCGAAGTAGTAGTCGTACCAGGAGGAGATGGCGCTGATCGGGACGACGGTCTTCAGGCCTTTGACGCCGGTGGCGGCCACGCCGTTGGCGATCGTGCCGTCCCAGCTCTTGCCGATCATTCCGGTCCGGCCGTCGGTCCAGGTGGCTCGGACGGTCTTCGTCCCGGTCCGGCTCGTGTACGCCTTGGCGCGGCCGTTCAGCCAGTCGATGACGGCCTTCGCGGACTGGATGTCGGAGCGGCCGCCGACATCGGCGCAGCCGTCGGAGCGATTGGTGCCGGCGAGGTCGACGCCGACGAACGCGTAGCCGCGGGGCACGAAGTAGTTGTCGTAGAACAGCGGCATCTGCACGACGTGTCCCTGCGCGTCGTAGGTCTTGACCTGGCTCTCGTTGCCGCGACCGCAGCAGGAGTAATAGGGGCTGGCGTCCATGATGACGGGCACCTTGCGGCCCTGGCGGGCGGGTTCGGCGGGCCGGACGATGTCGGCGGCGACGCGGTCGGTCCTGCCGTCACCGTCCTCGTCGAGACCGGTGTCCACCCAGACGGACTCGCGGACGGCGTGGGCGTAGGAGTAGACGGGCCGGCTCTCGTGCGGTGATCGGCTCGGGCCGGTGGCGGCCTGTGCGGCGGACGGGGTGAGGAAGGCGGCCGTCAGGATGACGACGACCGCGCTCGCGAGCGCTCTCCAGATCGTGGAACGCGTGCGGACAAGGGTGCTAATCGGCATGCGCGGACGGTACTCCGGTGAACTCCTGCTGCAGAAGGTGGCTTTGCGGCACTCCGCGGGCACATGACGGCTGAATGGCGATCGTGTGACAGCGGGGGCCATGGACAGGTGAGGGGCCACAGGGACTGAATAGGCTCCGAACAGCGTTCACCGACGGAGTTTCCGAACGGACTTGCACCCCCTACGACTTGGAGCTGACGTGCACCGCAGAATCATCGCGCCGGGCGCACTCGCGGCGGCCTCCCTTCTGCTGGCGATCCCGGCATCGGCCGCGAGCTTCTCCCCCGGCGCGCCGGGCATCGGCGACCCCTACTACCCGTACTACGGCAACGGCGGCTACGACGTCTCGCACTACGACCTGAGGCTGCAGTACCAGCCGAAGACGGACGAGTTGCAGGGCACGGCGACGATCCTGGCGAGGACCACGCAGGACCTGTCCAGCTTCGACCTGGACTTCCTGCTGGACGTGAGCGAGGTGCGGGTCAACGGCGCCAAGGCCGCCTTCACGCACTCCCAGCAGCACGAGCTGGTGATCACGCCGAAGACGCCGCTGGCCCAGGGCACGCCGATCACGGTCGTGGTCCGCTACAGCGGGGTGCCGTCGACGAAGAGCGCCTACGGCTTCAACACCTGGCACCGCACGCCGGACGGCGCGGTGGCCGCCGACGAGCCCGAGGCCGCCTGGTGGTGGTTCCCGAGCAACGACCACCCGAGCGACAAGGCCACCTACGACGTGTCGGTGGCGGTGCCGGACGGCACCCAGGCGATCTCCAACGGCACGCTGCAGTCGACCAGTTCGAAGCTGGGCTGGACCCGCTACACCTGGCGGCAGAACAAGCCGCAGGCGACCTATCTGGCCACTCTCGCCATCGGCAGGTTCGACATCACCACGAGCACCTCCGAGGGCGGTGTTCCGGTCATCAACGCCTACAGCAAGGACCTCGGTGACAACGACGGGGCCGCGCGGGCGAGCGTGGAGCGCACCGGGGAGATCGTCGACTGGCTGAGCGGCTACTTCGGGCCGTATCCGTTCAGCACGGCCGGCGGATACGTGCCGAACACCACCACCGGGTACGCGCTGGAGACCCAGACCCGCGTCTACTACAGCCCGAAGCAGTTCGCGAACGGCTCCAACACCTCGGTGGTCGTGCACGAGCTGGCCCACCAGTGGTACGGCGACGACGTGTCGCTGAAGGGCTGGAAGGACATCTGGATCAACGAGGGCTTCGCCCGGTACGCGCAGTGGCTGTGGTCGGAGCACGAGGGCGAGGGCACCACGCAGCAACTCGCCGACTATGTGTACGCCTCCCATCCGGCCGACGACGCGTTCTGGACGGTCAAGCCCGGCGACCCGGGCCCGGACAACCAGTTCGACATCGCCGTCTACGATCGCGGAGCCCTCGCCGTCCAGGCGCTGCGCAACGAGGTCGGTGACGACGCGTTCTTCCGCATCCTGAAGGGCTGGCCGCAGGAGCACGCGTACGGCAACGCCTCGGTGGCCGACTTCCAGAAGTACGCCGAGCAGGTGTCCGGCAAGCCTCTCGCGGCGCTGTTCGACACCTGGCTGTTCCAGCCGTCCAAGCCGGCCGCGCCCGCGGCTCGCGTCGCGTCCGTGACGAAGGCGGACGGGGCCGTGACCCAGCCGAAGTCATGGAAGAAGATCGAGGCGACGAACGACATCCACGACACGCACGCGCACTGACCCGGGCCGGTCTAGCGTCTCGGTTCCGTCGCCCGTCCGAGCAACTCGTCCCGGCCTATCGACTCCGCTCGGGAGGCCGGGACGGTGCAGGCGTACGCGCCCGCTGTCGCGCCGTAGCGGGCGCAGGTCTCGGGCGGCTCGCCGGCGAGGCGGCCGTAGAGGAACGCGGCGGCGAAGGCGTCGCCCGCGCCGTTGGAGTCCACGACCGGCGCGGGCGGCAACGCCGCGGGCACCCGGGTCAGCTCGCCGTCGGCGAGCAGATACGCGCCCTCGGCTCCGGCGGTGGCGACGACCACCTGGGCCCTGCCCCGCTCGGTGATGCGCCGCATCGTCCGCTCCGGGTCGGTGAGGGCCGCGGCCGACAGGAAGACCACGTCCGCCGCGTATGCGAACGGCTCGTGGTAGGGGTTCTCCCCGTCCCAGTCGTGCAGATCCGTGGACAGGGGGACGCCCGTCGCGGCCAGCACCGGCAGGGCCTCGGCGCAGGGCTGGGTGATGGTCACGTGGACGTGGCGGCTCGCACCGGCCAGCATGCGCAGCAGCTCGGGCGGGAAGCGGTCGCCGGGGCGGGCGCGGCTGGTGTCGTAGAGGGACAGGCGGCGGCCGTCGGGGCCGACGAGGTTGACGGCCCGCTTGGTGCCGGCGGGCTGTGGGAGTGCGGTCAGTGCGATGCCGTGCTCGCGGTGCAGGGCCCGCACGAGGTCGCCCTCGGGGTCGTCGCCGAGCAGGTCGAGGTGGTGGGTGCGCAGGCCGAGTGCGGAAAGGCCCAGGGCGACGAAGTCGCCGGTCTGCCCGGCCCGGGTGCGGATCCCGGAGTCGATCATGTAGCTGTCGGCGTACGGGAGGGGCAGCTCGGGGACGTGGATGATCGTGTCCACGCCGGCTCCGCCCAGCACGAGGACGTCCGTCGCAGGGGTGTGGGAGCTCATCCGCCGCCCTCTCCGTGGTCGTACACCGTCACGGCGCGCTCCGCCCGGTGGGGCGGGAGTCTGGCGCTGCGGGGCCTCCGCGCAGTGGGGATCTGCGGGCCGTACGTGGCTGGTCGCGCAGTTCCCCGCGCCCCTTCAGGGCGCGCACCTGACCGGTGGCGTCACCCCGGAGATATGTGATCTCGGACATGACGCCACCGTAGGCGATGCCACTGACAGTGGCGCTGTGCTGCTACTTCGTGGAGCTGGACAGCTCCGTCAGCTCGCGGTCGGTGTTCTTCGACACCCGGCGGCGCACGCCGAACCAGCCGGCGACCAGCATGACGGCGATCACCGGGATCAGCAGGATGGTCTTGCGGCCCACGTCGGGGTCGTTCCACATCATGCCGAGGCAGACCAGCAGGAACGCGATCGTGGCGATCTCGGTGACCGGGCTGAACTTCAGCTGGAAGTGCGGTCGGGTCGCGAGGCCGGCGCGGGCGCGGCGGACGAAGATCATGTGACAGAGCATGATGATCACCCACGTGCTGATGATGCCGAGGGAGGCGACGTTCAGCACGATCTCGAAGGCCTGGCTGGGCACCAGGTAGTTCAGGCCGACGCCCAGCACGCAGACCGCGCAGGTCAGCAGGATGCCGCCGTAGGGCACCTGGTTGCGGTTCATGCGGGCGGTGAACTTCGGGGCGGAGCCGGCCATGGCCATGGAGCGCAGGATGCGGCCGGTGGAGTACAGGCCGGAGTTCAGCGAGGACATGGCGGCGGTCAGCACGACCAGGTTCATCACGTCACCGGCCGCCGGGACGCCGATCTTGGACAGGACCGTGACGAACGGGCTCTCGTCGGCGGAGTAGACCGAGCCGGGCAGCAGCAGGGCGAGCAGCACGACCGAGCCGACGTAGAACAGGCCCACACGCCACATGATCGAGTTGACCGCGCGGGGGACGACCTTCTCCGGCTCGGCGGTCTCGCCGGCGGCGACACCGACCAGCTCCAGGGCGGCGTAGGCGAAGATCACGCCCTGCATGACCAGGACGACCGGCATCGCGCCGTGCGGGAAGAAGCCGCCGTGGTCGCTGATGACGGTCAGACCGGGGGTGTGGCCGCCGACCTTGTGCTGGGTGGCGAGCAGGAAAATGCTGATCAGCATGAAGCCGACGATGGTGGCGACCTTGATGATCGCGAACCAGAACTCCATCTCGCCGAAGATCTTCACCGAGATCAGGTTCACGGCCAGGACCACCGCGAGGGCGATCAGGGCGAGCACCCACTGGGGAATGCTGGTGAACATGCTCCAGTAGTGCGTGTAGAGCGCGATCGCGGTGATGTCGGCGATGCCGGTGGTCGACCAGTTCAGGAAGTACATCCAGCCGGCGACGTAGGCGCCCTTCTCGCCGAGGAACTCACGGGCGTAGGACACGAAGGACCCGGAGGAGGGGCGGTACAGCACCAGCTCACCCAGGGCCCGGACGACGAAGAAGGCGAAGACGCCGCAGACCAGGTAGGCCAGGGCGAGGGCCGGGCCCGCGTTGTGCAGGCGGCCGCCGGCGCCGAGGAGGAGTCCGGTGCCGATGGCGCCACCGATGGCGATCATGTTGACGTGGCGGGCCTTGAGGTCCTTGCTGTAACCGGCGTCGCCCGCGTCCGCGGGCGTCCGGTCCGCCTGGGCCGCCTCGGTGCGGGCGGTGGCCTGTGCCGATTCCACGGCGTCCTTGCTCACGGGTGGTTCACTTCCTGGTGCGCCCGGGCCTCGTGGGCCCGGGGGTCGTGCAGGGATCGGTCCGCACCACCCTGTCGAGTCGCGGCACAGACCAAGCCAGCAGCTTCCCAGAAAGAATCATTCCTACGCGGTGGCCCATGTCACACAGCGTTACTTCTCACATGATCAACCCAGCGTCCACACGACGTTCACCCGAGGTTTCACACCATTGGTGAGACAGCGATACTGCTGCACATGACGACCGATGCCGGGGACACGCCCCTCACCATCGACGAGCTGGCCGCCCGGGCGGGCGTCACGGTGCGCACCGTCCGGTTCTACGGCAGCAGGGGTCTGCTGCCGCCCCCGGTGATCGGCCCGCGCCGGGTGGGGCACTACGGGCCGGACCATCTGGCGCGGCTCGCCCTGATCGAGGAGTTGCAGCAGCAGGGCATGACCCTGGCGGCGATCGAGCGCTACCTCAGGCAGCTGCCTGCCGACCTCTCCCCGCACGACCTGGCGATCCACCGTGCGGTGGTCGCGTCCTGGGCGCCGGACGCGGTCGACACCGTGTCGCGGGAGGAGCTTCAGCGGCGCGCCGGACGGCCGCTCGCCGCCGAGGACGTGGAGCGGCTGACGGCGATGAACGTCGTCATGGCGGTGGAGGGCGCCGAGGGTGACACCTTCCGGGTCGACTCCGGGCTGCTGCGGCTCGGCGTGCAGCTGCTCGACGTACCGCTGTCGCAGGAGGCGATCCTCGCGGCGCGCAAGGTGCTCGTCGAGCACTCGCGCGCCGCGGCCCACGAGCTCTCCCAGCTCTTCCGCGGCGAGGTGGCGGAGCGTGACGCCCGGGACGTGAAGTCCCTGTCGGCGCACATGCACCCTCTGGTGGTGCAGGCGCTGCTGACGACGTTCCAGCGCTCGTTGCGGGAAGAGCTGAGCCAGTGGGTCACCGGACCGGAAGGGACCGAGCCCGGGTCACGAACGGACTGAGTCGCTGAACGGCTCCCCCTTCTCGCCCTTCTCCGCCTTCTCAACAAGCAGCGCGGGCGGGCTGAAGCGCTCGCCGTAGGCCTCGGCGAGTTCCCGCGCGCGAGCCACGAAGCCGGGCAGACCGCCTTCGTAGCCGTTGATGTACTGCAGGACGCCGCCGGTCCAGCCGGGGAATCCGATGCCGAGGATCGAGCCGATGTTGGCGTCGGCGACCGAGGTCAGGACGCCCTCCTCCAGGAGGCGTACGGTGTCGAGCGCCTCGGAGAAGAGCATCCGCTCCTGCATGTCCCGGAAGGGGATCTGGTATCCGGGCTTGGTGAAGTGCTCGCGCAGGCCCGGCCAGAGCCCGGCCCGCTTGCCGTCCTCGGTGTAGTCGTAGAAGCCGGCGCCGCCGCTGCGGCCGGGGCGGCCGAACTCGTCGACCATGCGGTCGATGACCGCCTCGGCCGGGTGCGCGGTCCAGGTGCCGCCCGCCTCCTCCACGGCCCGCTTGGTCTCGCCCCGGATCTTGCGCGGGAGGGTGAGGGTCAGCTCGTCCATGAGGGAGAGCACCTTGGCCGGGTAGCCGGCCTGGGCGGCGGCCTGCTCCACGGAGGCGGGCTCGATGCCCTCACCGACCATCGCGACGCCCTCGTTGATGAAGTGGCCGATCACCCGGGAGGTGAAGAAGCCCCGGGAGTCGTTCACCACGATCGGCGTCTTGTTGATCTGCCGGACCAGGTCGAAGGCGCGGGCCAGGGCCTCGTCGCCGGTGCGCTCGCCCTTGATGATCTCCACCAGCGGCATCTTGTCGACCGGGGAGAAGAAGTGCAGTCCGATGAAGTCGGCCTGGCGCTGCACGCCCTCGGCGAGGGTGGTGATCGGCAGGGTGGAGGTGTTGGAGCACAGCAGGGCGTCCGGGGCGACGACGGACTCGATCTCCTGGAACACCTTGTGCTTGAGCGTGGTGTCCTCGAAGACGGCCTCGATCACCGCGTCGCAGCCCGCGAGATCGGCGGCCTCGGCGGTGGGCGTGATCCGGGCCAGCAGCGCGTCCGCCTTCTCCTGGCTGGTACGGCCCTTGGCGACGGCCTTGGCACACAGCTTCTCGGAGTAGCCCTTGCCCTTGGTCGCCGCTTCCAGGGAGACGTCCTTCAGGACGACGTCGATGCCCGCGCGGGCGCAGGAGTAGGCGATGCCCGCGCCCATCATGCCCGCGCCGAGGACGGCGACCTTGCGGACCGGGCGGGGTTCGATGCCCTTCGGGCGGTTGGCGCCGGAGTTGACGGCCTGCAGGTCGAAGAAGAACGCCTGGATCATGTTCTTGGCGGTCTGACCGGTGACCAGCTCGGTGAAGTAGCGGGTCTCGATGGTGATCGCGGTCTCGAAGTCGACCTGGGAGCCCTCGACGGCCGCGGCCATGATGTTGCGCGGGGCCGGGTAGGGGGCGCCGTTCGTCTGCTTGCGCAGACTGGCCGGGAACGCGGGCAGGTTGGCGGCGAACTTCGGGTTGGCGGGGGTGCCGCCCGGGATCTTGTAGCCCGGGACGTCCCAGGGCTGGTGCGACTCCGGGTGGGCGTCGATGAAGGCGCGGGCCTTGGCCAGCATCTCCTCCACAGTCTCGGCCACCTCGTGGACCAGGCCGTTCTCCAGGGCCCGGCGGGGGTTGTACTGGGTGCCCTGCAGCAGCACCTTCAGCAGCGCGTCCGTGATGCCCACCAGGCGTACGGTCCGGGTGACGCCACCGCCCGCGGGCAGCAGGCCGAGCGTGACCTCGGGCAGGCCGATCTTGGAGCCGGGGGCGTCCAGGGCGATGCGGTGGTGGGAGGCGAGCGCGATCTCGTAACCGCCGCCGAGGGCCGCGCCGTTGATGGCGGCGACGACCGGCTTGCCGAGGGTCTCGATGCGGCGCAGCGCGTTCTTGATCTCGGTCGCGGTGTCGAAGACCTGCTGGGCGTCCTCGGGACCGGCCTTGATCATGTCCTTGAGGTCGCCGCCGGCGAAGAAGGTCTTCTTGGCGGAGGTGTAGATGATGCCGCGGATGGAGTCCTTCTCGGCCTCCGCACGGGCGGCGACGGCCGTGATGGAGGCCCGGAAGGCCTGGTTCATGGTGTTCGCGGACTGGTGGGGGTCGTCCAGGACGAGGGTGACGACACCGGTGTCGTCCTGCTCCCAGCGGATGGTGGTGCTCTCGGTCATGACAGTCGTCTCCGTTGAGGTCTCGGAAGTCTCGTGATTCCGCGGGGAGTTCAGATGCGCTCGACGATGGTGGCGATGCCCATACCACCGCCGACGCACAGGGTGGCCAGGCCGTAGCGCTTGTCCTGGCGCTCCAGTTCGTCCACGAGGGTGCCGAGGATCATCGCGCCGGTCGCGCCGAGCGGGTGACCGAGGGCGATGGCGCCGCCGTTGACATTGACCTTGTCCAGCGACAGACCCATGTCCTTGACGAAGCGCAGCACGACCGCGGCGAACGCCTCGTTGATCTCGACCAGGTCGATGTCGTCGATGGTGAGACCGGCCTTGGCAAGGGCCTTGCGGGTGGCGGGGGCGGGGCCGGTGAGCATGATGGTCGGCTCGGAGCCGGAGACGGCGGCGGAGACGATCCGCGCGCGCGGGGTGAGGCCGTAGCGCTCGCCGACCTCCTTCGAGCCGATCGCGACGAGCGAGGCGCCGTCCACGATGCCGGAGGAGTTGCCCGCGTGGTGGACGTGGTCGATCTTCTCCACCCAGTGGTACTTCTGCAGCGCGACGGCGTCGAAGCCGCCGAGTTCGCCGATGTCCGCGAACGACGGCTTGAGCTTCGCGAGGGAGTCGGCGGTGGTGCCGGGGCGCGGATGCTCGTCGTGGTCGAGGACGACCAGGCCGCTGCGGTCCTTCACGGGGACGACCGAGCGGTCGAAGCGGCCCTCCTTCCAGGCGGTGGCGGCGCGCTCCTGGGACAGGGCCGCGTACTCGTCGACGTCCCGGCGGGTGAAGCCCTCGATCGTGGCGATCAGGTCGGCGCCGATGCCCTGCGGGACGAAGTTGACCTCGAGGTTGGTCATCGGGTCGTTGAACCAGGCGCCGCCGTCGGAGGCCATCGGCACCCGGGACATGGACTCCACACCGCCCGCGAGGACCAGGTCCTCCCAGCCGGAGCGGACCTTGGCCGCGGCCAGGTTGACGGCCTCAAGGCCCGAGGCACAGAAGCGGTTCTCCTGCACGCCGGCGACCGTGTCGGGCAGTCCGGCGGCGATCGCGGCGATCCGGGCGATGTCGGAGCCCTGGTCGCCGACCGGCCCGACGACACCGAGCACGATGTCGTCGACGGCGGCGGGGTCGAGGCCGGGGAAGCGGTCGCGGATCTCGTGGATGAGGCCGACGACCAGGTCGATGGGCTTCGTGCCGTGCAGGGCGCCGTTCGCCTTGCCGCGGCCGCGCGGGGTGCGGATCGCGTCGTACACGTACGCTTCGGTGCTCACTGGTGTGCCTTTCGGGAGGGTGGGCCGAGCGGGGTGGGCCGGGTCAGTCGGCGTCGGTGACCGGGGCGTCGTTCACGGGTGCGGGTATCCCCCAGTCCCGCGCCACCGCCTCTGTATCGGCGCCCGGCAGGGCGGGGCCGGTACGGACGCTCGTGGGGGTGACGGAGAAGCGGGGGGCGGGGGCCGGCTGGGTGATGCCGGCGTGGTCGGTGAAGGTGCCGCGGGCGGCCAGGTGCGGGTGATGCGGGGCCTCGCGCAGGGACAGCACGGGCGCCACACAGGCGTCGGTTCCCTCGAAGAGCGCCGTCCACTCGTCCCGGGTGCGGGACTTGAAGCGGGCGGCGACGCGCTCGCGCAGCTCGTCCCAGCGGCTGACGTCCTTGTGGGCCGGTGCCAGGTCGTCCAGGCCGAGCAGCCGCAGGAACTCCGCGTAGAACCGGCCCTCCAGGGCGCCGACGGCCATGTACTTGCCGTCGGCGGTCTCGTAGGTGCCGTAGTAGGGGCAGCCGCCGTCGAGGAGGTTGGCGGCGCGCCGGTCCTGCCAGCCGCCGGCCGCGAGCATGCCGTGGATCATCGTCGAGAGGTGGGCCGTGCCGTCCACGATGGCGGCGTCGACGACCTGTCCGGTGCCCGTCACGCGCGCGTGGTGCAGGGCGGCGAGGACGCCGACGACCAGGTAGAGGGAGCCGCCCGCGTAGTCGCCGAGCAGGTTGGCGGGGAAGACCGGGGGCTCGTCCGGGCGGCCGGTCATGCCGAGGGTGCCGGTCAGCGCGATGTAGGCCACGTCGTGGCCCGCGCGGTCGGCGAGCGGGCCGGTCTGCCCCCAGCCGGTCATGCGGCCGTAGACCAGGCGGGGATTGCGGGCGTGGCACTCCTCGGGGCCGACGCCGAGGCGCTCGGCGACGCCCGGGCGGTAGCCCTCGAGGAGGATGTCGGCCCGCTCGGCGAGGTCCAGCACGCGCGCGGAGCCGTCCGGTGTCTTCAGGTCGACCACGATCGAGCGTTTGTTGCGGTTGGTCACGTCGTACGCGGAGTCGATGCCGAGGCCGGGGCCGCCCGGCCGGTCCACCCGGACCACGTCCGCGCCCAGGTCCGCGAGGAGCATGGCGGCGAACGGGCCCGGACCGATACCGGCCAGCTCGAGTACGCGCACGCCGGAGAGCGGCCCGCCGCCCGGCGTCGCCGGCGTCCCTGCCGTCGTCATGCGTCCAGCCCCCAAAGCATGTGTGACACAACTGATGTAACACCGGTGATGCTAAGAACGCGTTCCACCGGACACAAGACCCAACGAGCAAGCGCTTAGCCAAGTGCCCGGCTCGGCGCGGATCACCCGGGAGGGTGAGGGGCCGCTGCTCCGCGGCGCGCCGACGGCCTCGTCACAGAGCCCGGCAATGCGGTCCGGCGGGTGGCTGCGGTCGTCCACGCGGCGATCTCGCGCTCTTTCTCCCGTTTTGTCAGGTCCGTTCCTGGCTGTGGCCACCACTGCCTCCGGGCTGGTCGTCCACGCTCGCTCCCCTCACGCTAGCCTCGGCCACCGACAGCGGCGCGGGCTGCTGGACCAAGGGGTGTCATGAGCAGGCTGAACAGGACGGACCGTCCCTACGACCTCGTGCTTTTCGGAGCCACCGGCTTCGTCGGCACCCTCACGGCGGAGTATCTCGCCGCGCACGCGCCGAAGGATCTCCTCTGGGCGGTTGCCGGTCGTGACGAGCGCAGGCTGGAGCGGCTGCGCGAGCGCCTGCCCGGCGGGGCGGACGTCGGCGTGCTGCGGGCCGACGTGACCGAACCCGCGACCCTGCGCGCCCTCGCCGGGCACGCGCGCGTGGTCGCCACGACCGTCGGGCCGTACGTGCTGTACGGCGGGGAACTGGTCGCCGCCTGCGCGGACGCCGGGACCGACTACCTGGACCTGACCGGAGAGCCGGAGTTCGTGGACCTGATGTACGTCCGGCACGACGCACGCGCGCGGGAGACGGGCGCGCGCCTGGTGCACGCGTGCGGCTTCGACTCCGTACCCCATGACCTGGGCGTGTACTTCACCGTCCGGCAGCTGCCGGAGGGCGTGCCGCTGACCGTGGACGGATACGTGACCGCCGACGCGGCCTTCTCCGGCGGCACCCTGGCCTCGGCGCTGAACCAGTTCGCCCGCGGCCGGCAGCTGCTGGCCGCGGCGCGCGAACGAGGCCGGCACGAGCCGCGGCTGATGGGACGCCGGGTCGCGGCGCCGACGGGCGTGCCCCGGTTCGCCAAGGAGGTCGGCGCATGGGCGCTGCCGCTGCCGACCGTCGACCCGCAGATCGTGCGCCGCTCGGCGAGGGTGCTCGACCGGTACGGCCCCGACTTCCGCTACCGCCACTACGCGGCGGTACAGCGCCTGCCGGTGGCCGTCGGCGGGGTCGCCGCCGTGGGTGCGGTGCTGGCGGCCGCCCAACTGCCGCCCGCGCGGCGCTGGTTGTCGGGCCGGCTGCAGCCGGGGGACGGCCCGAGCGCGGAGAAGCGGGCCCGGAGCCGGTTCGCGGTGCGCTTCGTCGGCGAGGGCGGCGGGCGGCGGGTGTTCACGGAGGTCTCGGGCGGCGATCCCGGCTACGACGAGACGGCGAAGATGTTCGCCGAGGCGGCCCTCAGCCTGGTCTTCGACGACCTCCCGCCGACGGCCGGGCAGGTCACCACGGCGCAGGCGATGGGGGACGCCCTGACCGAGCGGCTGCGCGCCGCGGGGATCACCTTCCGGGTCGCGGCCACCGGCCCGGGCGCCTCCTCCCGCGTTTGAGACTTTCGCCGCCGACGCCCGGGCCACCTGCGGTCATCATCGGAAAAGTCTCACAGGGTCGTTCAATGAAACGATAGAAGCCCAGGACGCAGGGCCGAAGGAGGCGGAAGAGGCATGAAGTTCGTGCTCGAAGTGACCGTGGACGAGGGCGCGCCGACGCAGGACCGCGCGGGCGAGCTGGGGCGCATCCTGCGCTACTGGGGCGGGAACCTCCACCACTACGCCCTCGAGCCCGGAGACGGCTCGGCCGTCTACGACTCGGCGTATCAGGAGGTCGGCGCCTGGCGCGTCGTCGCCTCCTGAGTCCCGCCTCCGGCGCTGCGTGCCGCCTCCCGCAGCGCCCGGCGGCACAGGGCGTCCGCCCGGCGCGTGGTCTCCGGCAGCCGGTAGCGCGGGGTCAGTGCCAGCGTGTGGGCGACGGCGTTGTCCAGGCTCACCCGGTGGCCGACGGAGACGAAGACGGGTTTGACGGCGTCCCGGGTGCGCAGCGCGCGCCCGACCTCCTCGTCCCCGGCGAGCAGCGGAGCGGATGCGCCCCGCACCGGCTCCGGATCGTCGTACGTGAAGGTGAACGGGTTCTTCGCGACGCCGATGCACGGCAGGCCGGTGAGCACGCCGAGGTGGCTCGCGAGGCCGAAGCGACGCGGATGGGCCAGACCGTAGCCGTCGCACACGACCAGGCCGGGCGGGCAGGGCAGCCGGTCCAGGGCGGCCCGGACGGTCGGTATCTCACGGAAGGCGAGGAGGCCGGGCACGTACGGGAAGGAGACCCGGCCCACGGCCGTCGCCTCGGCCACCACGTCCAGCGTGACGGCGTCCAGCACGACGGCCGCCGCGGCCACGAGGTCGAGCTCGTCGTCGTAGGCGACGTCGACCCCGGTGACCCGGCCCGTGCCGGCCTCGGGTCCGCGCTCGTCGAGCACCACCCGCCCGCGCAGTTCGTCCTGCACCGCGCGAGCCTCTTCCTCGGTCGCGGGCCAGCCCGCGGGTACGCCTACGGTCGTCATGGTGACCTGAACTGTACGGTCCCGGGGCCTGTTGTCGGAGCCGGGGGGTACGCTCGCGATCATGTTCGTGCTGGAGCTGACCTACACCGCACCTCTCGACGCCGTCGACACGCTGCTGCCGGACCACGTGGCGTGGCTCGAGGAGCAGTACGAGAAGGGCTTCTTCCTCGCCTCCGGGCGCAAGAACCCCCGGGAGGGTGGGGTGATCCTCGCCGTCGCCGAGGACCGGGCGCGGATCGAGGAGATCGTGGCGGGCGACCCCTTCGCCGTCGGCGGCGTGTGCACCTACCGCATCACGGAGTTCATCGCCACCAAGACGGCACCGGAGCTGGCCCGCCACCGGCAGACACTGGACTGATCCTCCGGTCATCCCTTCTTGGCGTTCAGCGCGCGCTGCAGCTCGCCCTTGTTCATGTGCGAACGGCCCTCTATACCGCGCTGCTTCGCCTCGTTGTACAGCTGGTCGCGCGTCGGGCCCTGGGAGCCGGCCCGGTTGCCCGACCGCTGGCCGCCGCGCCTGCCGGACGGCATGTCCTGCGTCGAGCTGCGGCTCGCGGTCCTGGACTCGCCGGAGCGGGCGCGTTCCTTGTTCACGGTCCGCGCGGCGATCTCCTTGGCGCGCTTGGTGCTTTCGCCCCGGTCCTGCGCGCTCTCCTTGATGTGCTCGTACTGACGCTCGCGCTTGGAGCTGGAACCGGCGGGCATGATCGCTCCCTTTCTCTCGCTTCACTCGCGCAACGAGTACCCGGGTTCCCGGCGCTCACCTCAGCGTTCCAGCCGCGCGACCCTCCCCTGTTCACCGGCCGCCCAGCAACTGAGGTCCGGGGTGCAGTCCACGGTGTCGTAGGAGCCGGTGTCGATCGTGCGCCAGGTGCGGCCCGCGTCGGTGGTCAGGTCGGTCCCGGTGGGGCCGACGGCCAGCGCGGCAGTGCGGCTGTGCGGCAGCCAGGCGGCCCCGGAGCGGTAGGCGGGCGGCGGCGTGGCGGCCGGGGTCCAGGTGCGACCGCCGTCGGCGGTGACCGCGGCGGCCTGTGGCGAGGCCTGGTCCGGGCGGTAGTCGCCACCGACGGCCAGGCCATGGGCGCGGTCGCGGAAAGCGAGCGCGAAGACGCCCTTGGCGGGATCGCCGGCCGGCACCGGTGTGTCGGCGGCCGTCCAGGTCAGTCCGCGGTCGGCGGAGTGCAGCACGCGCGCGTGGGCGCCGCCACCGGTGGCCAGCCAGACGTCCTTCGGACCCGAGGTGACCAGGCACTGGCCGCTCGCGGCGAAGCCCGCCTCGCCGTCCAGGGCAGGTGGCATGCCCGCCGAGGGCAGCACCTGCCAGGAGCGGCCGCCGTCGCCCGTGGACAGGATGCGGAACCTCCCGTCCACGGGATCGCTCATCGCCAGGCCGTGCCGGCGGTCGAAGAAGGCCAGGCAGTCGTAGAACGCCTTCGGGTCGGTGTTGCGGAAGGACTCCGTCCAGGTCGCTCCGCCGTCCTCGGTGCGGTACACGCGGGAGGCCTCGCTCTCGCCGATGGCCAGCACCACGGCGTGCCGCGCGTCGAACGCCTCGACATCCCGGAACTGCAGATCGGCCGCGCCCGGCGGAGAGACGTTCCGCCAGCTCGCTCCGCCGTCGGTGGTGCGCAGCACCGTGCCGCCGGTACCGGCCAGCCAGGCGGTGTGCCGGTCCACGGCCGCGAGGCCCCGGAAGCGGACCTGCGCTGTGCCCGGGTTCTTCGGCGCCCAGTGCAAGGTCCCCTGCCCGAGGGGCCCTGCCTCGGCGGCGGGCACGGTCAGCGCGGCCAGCGCCGCCCCGCACGCCACCCCCGCCGCCACCAGTCTGCCGTTGCGTCCTCTGCGTCGCGTGCTCCCCAAGCGCCTCATGGCGGGCGAAGCTAGCCCACCGGCCCGGCGCCGTCCAGAGGCCAACTGCCCTCTGCCGCAACGGGAAACGAGCGCGACCGCACCGTGCATGAACGCGGTGACCGAGGTCACTCGTGATTCCTGTGCACGGATCGGCCCGATCCGTCGTCTCTTCCGGTGCCGGGTGCACACCCGGGCGCAGTCCAGCCGTCACGAGGGAGCAAGGCGTTGTCCACCGTCATCGAGCAGCCCGTAGAGGCCCGTCTCGTCGCCGCCGCACCGCGCATGCCGAGCATTCCCGCGACGCTGCGCTACGACCGACGCGATCCGTTCGCCGTCGTCATGACCTTCCCGGCCCCCGCCACCCTCGAAGGGGTCGAGGTGTGCTGGACCTTCTCCCGCGAGCTACTCACGGCCGGGCTGCAGGGGTCCGAGGGCCACGGGGACGTCCGGGTCCGGCCGTACGGCTACGACCGCACCGTGCTGGAGTTCCACGCCCCGGAGGGCACCGCGATCGTGCATGTGCGCTCGGGTGAGATCCGGCGCTTCCTGGAGGCGACCAGCGCGCTCGTGCCCGTCGGCCTCGAACACCTCCAGTTCGACCTGGACCACGACCTGGCCGAACTGATGCGGGACGCCTGCTGAGCGCTCCGCGCGCGTGGACGTGAGCCCGTCTGCTCAGGCTCCGCGTACCGGTCGGCGCCCCATACGTCCCCGCCTGCAGCAGCTCCCGCGCGGCGCGGCGGACCAGGGCGCGCGCGGCGGCCTGGGCGAGTCCGGATTCCGCGCTGATCCGGGCGACGCCGAGGGCGGCCGGCTCGGCGCCGGAGGGCGCGCCGGGGAGGACCATCACGTTGAGCGGGCCGTCGATGCCCGCGACCGGCTCCTTCACCCTCCCCGGGTCGACGGCCCCGGGGACGAGGATCCCGTCGGCGCCCGCGGCGCGGAAGGCCGCGGCCCGCTCCAGGGCGGCGTCCACTCCCCCGGCGCCGCGCAGGAGCGTGTCGATCCGCGCGTTGACGAAGAGCGGCACGCCGCCCTCGTCGTGCCGGGCGTCCTCGATGTCGCCGCCGACCGCGCCGTCCGGAACGCGTACGGCCGCGGCCGTGAAGGCCGCATTTAATTGCGTTGACAGCCATCAGGCCCCCTCCTACCGTGTACATCGGTCCTGTTGTCGTCGATTGGAGAAGGACGTTGCTCGTCTGAGGTCCTGAGGCATCGCGTCGCACCGGTTGAGGTGTGCGCGGCGTACGACCTCGGCGTCCGAGCCGTCCTCCGGCACAGGCCTTTTTTCATGGGCTCTTCGTGCCCCACGACCTTCGGTTCCCGCCTCGCGGTGTCTCGACATGCGCCCACCGATCGCACGAAACCCTCGCGAGGCCCTCATGTCACCTTCCCTCACCTGTACGTCCCTGTCCTTCACCTGGGCCGACGGCACCACCGTCTTCGACGGCCTCGACATCGCCTTCGGGCCCGGCCGTACCGGTCTCGTCGGCGTCAACGGGTCGGGAAAGACAACCCTGTTGAAGCTGCTGGCCGGGGAACTCACCCCGGCCGACGGCACCGTCAAGGTGTCCGGCGAGGTCGGCCACCTCCCGCAGAACGTCACCCTCGACACCGCGCTGCGCGTCGATGAGGCTCTCGGCATCGCCGAACGGCGGGCCGCGCTGCACGCCATCGAGGCGGGCGACGCCGCCGAGGAGCACTTCGAGACGCTCGGCGACGACTGGGACGTCGAGGAACGCGCCCTCGTCACGCTCGGCGAGCTCGGTCTCGGCCACATCGGCCTGGACCGCACCGTCGGCGAGGTCTCCGGCGGCGAGTCGGTGCTGCTGCGGCTGGCCGCGCTGCTGCTGCGCCGCCCGGATGTGCTGCTGCTGGACGAACCCACCAACAACCTCGACCTGTACGCGCGCCGACGGCTGTACCAGGCCGTCTCCGCCTGGCCGGGCGTCCTGGTCGTGGTCAGCCACGACCGGGAACTGCTCGACCTGGTCGACCAGATCGCGGACCTGCGCTCCGGGGAGGTCACCTGGTTCGGGGGCAACTTCTCGGCGTACGAGGAGGCGCTGGCCGTCGAACAGGAGGCGGCCGAGCGGATGCTGCGCGTCGCCGAGGCCGATGTGCGCAGGCAGCAGCGCGAACTGGCCGACGCCCGGGTCAAGCTGGCCCGCCGCAAGCGGTACGGGCAGAAGATGTGGGACTCCAAGCGCGAGCCGAAGATCGTCATGGGTGCCCGCAAACGTGCCGCCCAGGAATCGGCGGGCAAGCACCGCATCATGCACGAGGAGCGGCTCGCCGAGGCCCGGGAGCGCCTGGACGAGGCGGTGGAGGCGGTACGGGACGACGACGCGATCCGCATCGACCTGCCGTTCACGGCCGTACCGCCCGGCCGGCAGGTGCTCACCCTGGAGAACCTGGAAACGGCCTACCACGCGCGCGTGGAAGGCATTCTCGATCTGCGCGGCCCGGAGCGCATCGCGCTGGTCGGCCGCAACGGCGCCGGCAAGACGACGCTGCTGCGGACTGTCGCCGGGGAGCTGGCACCGGTGGCCGGGGAGGCGTTGGCGCATGTCCCGCTGCGTTTCCTGCCCCAGCGGCTGGACGTGCTGGACGGCGCGCTGACGGTGGCCGAGAACGTGGCCCGGTTCGCGCCGGGCGCCACGAACAACCGGATCCGGGCGCGGCTCGCCCGCTTCCTGTTCCGGGGCGCGCGGGCCGACCAGAAGGCGGCCACCCTGTCGGGCGGCGAGCGGTTCCGGGCGGCCCTGGCCGCGCTGATGCTCGCCGAGCCGGCACCCCAGCTGCTGCTGCTCGACGAGCCGACCAACAACCTCGACATGGCGAGCGTGCGGCAGCTGACCTCGGCCCTGGAGTCGTACGAGGGCGCGCTGCTCGTGGCCAGCCACGACCTGCCGTTCCTCGAGTCGATCGGCATCACCCGCTGGCTGCTGATGGAGGAGGGAGTGCTGAAGGAGATCTCGTCGGACGACATCGGGGCCTCGGCCCGGAGCTGACGTCTCAGGAGGGCCACAGCCTGACAACGGGGGTTTTGTACAGGCCGGAGCGCCCTGCATGATGGCGGACCGGTGCCGTCTCACCGGCACCGGACACCGCACCATCGATTCGAAAGGCTCGTCGTGCCCAGCAAGAAGGCCCTCGTCCGCCGCCCCAGCCCCCGTCTCGCCGAAGGCCTGGTGACGCACATCGAGCGGGAGAAGGTCGATGTCGGGCTCGCCGTGGAGCAGTGGGAGGCCTACGTCGAGGCCCTGCGCACGCACGGCTGGGAAACGATCGAGGTCGACCCGGAGGACGACTGCCCGGACTCGGTGTTCGTCGAGGACACCGTCGTCATGTACAAGAACGTGGCGTTGATCACCCGGCCTGGTGCGGAGTCCCGGCGCATGGAGACCGTCGGCGTGGAGGAGGCGGTGGCCCGCCTCGGCTGCTCGGTCAACTGGATATGGGAGCCGGGCACGCTGGACGGCGGTGACGTCCTGAAGGTCGGCGACACGGTGTACGTCGGCCGCGGCGGACGCACCAACGCCGCCGGCGTGCAGCAGGTGCGGGCCGCCTTCGAGCCGCTGGGCGCGCGCGTGGTCGCCGTTCCGGTGAGCAAGGTGCTGCACCTGAAGTCCGCGGTGACCGCGCTGCCCGACGGCACGGTGATCGGGCACATACCGAAGGTCGACCGGCCGTCGCTGTTCCCCGGCTTCCTGTCGGTGCCGGAGGAGTCCGGCTCGCACGTGGTGTTGCTCGGCGGGCACAAGCTGCTGATGGCGGCGAGCGCGCCGAAGACCGCGGAACTGCTGACCGATCTCGGCCACGAGGTGGTCACGGTGGACATCGGCGAGTTCGAGAAGCTCGAGGGCTGTGTGACATGCCTCTCGGTGCGGCTGCGGGAGCTGTACGCCTGACGGGCGGTCCCGTCACCCCGGCGGCCCCGGGACCTGGGCCCCGGGGCTGTCGGCATGCCCGGAAGAGACGACGGAGCCACGGGCCGACACGTCGGGAGGGGCCATCCGGCCTTACTGATCAGCGATCTTTACGACAGCCTTAACCTACGGCTTCGTAACCTACGGCTTCGTAGCCTACGATCTCGTAGGTTCCCGGCACCGCTCGCCGGACCGTCCCCGTTTTCTCCCCCCGTTGTTCGGCGTCCCCCTGGAGTTCCCGTGACGATCACCTCCCCTCACCTCGGCAGCCCGTCCGCATGGACCGACGCACGGCTGCTGTTCGCGCTGGAGGAAGTGGTCGAGAACGAACTGAACCGGCATCTGAAGGTCGCCAAGGACTGGATGCCGCACGAGTACGTGCCCTGGAGCGACGGCCGCAACTTCCCCGGCCAGTTCGAGGACGGGGAGGCCTGGGCCAAGGACCAGTCGAAGGTGACCGAGATCGGCCGCATCGCCCTCGTGGTCAACCTGCTCACCGAGGACAACCTGCCGAGCTACCACCACGAGATCGCCACGCTCTTCGGCCGCGACGGCGCCTGGGGCACCTGGGTGCACCGCTGGACGGCCGAGGAGGGCCGGCACGGCATCGTGATGCGTGACTATCTGCTCGCCTCACGCGCGGTGGACCCGGACAAACTGGAGCAGTTCCGGATGTCCCACATGAGCGAGGGCTTCGAATCCG
This sequence comes from Streptomyces sp. NPDC001393, assembly GCF_053597455.1. NCBI lineage: Bacteria > Bacillati > Actinomycetota > Actinomycetes > Kitasatosporales > Streptomycetaceae > Streptomyces > Streptomyces sp. NPDC001393. The sequence continues at coordinate 24,073 of NZ_JBSFIH010000023.1, read as the reverse complement.
ACAACCGGCACTCGATGCTGCACTCGGTCGCCTACGTCGCCTTCCAGGAACTGGCCACCCGGATCTCGCACCGCAACACCGGCCACCAGTCCGGCGACCCGGTCTGCGACCGCATGCTGGCCCGCATCGCGACCGACGAGAACCTGCACATGGTCTTCTACCGCAATCTGCTGAAGGCCGCTTTCGAACTGGCCCCCGATCTGACCATGCAGGCCGTCCGTGACGTCGTGGTCAACTTCCGCATGCCCGGCCACGGCATCCCCGGCTTCGAGCGGGCCGCCGCGCAGATGGCCATCGGTGAGGTCTACAACCTGCGCATCCACCACGACGACGTGCTGCAGCCCGTGCTGCGCTTCCTGAAGGTCATGGAGATCGACGGCCTCGGCCCCGAGGGGCGCAAGGCGCAGGAGGAACTCGGCCTGTTCATGGGCGGCCTGGACGCGGAGGCCGCCAAGTTCGACGAGAAGCTGGCCGCCCGCAAGGCCCGGATGGCGGCCCGCGCCGGAGCCTGACGCACGCCGGCGTCCGACGCTCGCCGGGCCGGCCCCGGCACAAGGACGGGTGGCAGGCAGGTGTCGACGGACGGCGTCAGTGGGACGTGCGGCGCAGGGCGAGGCGCTCCTTTTCGGACAGTCCGCCCCAGACGCCGAAACGCTCGTCGTTGGCGAGGGCGTAGTCCAGACAGGCGGGACGGAGCTCGCACATGGCGCAGATCCGCTTCGCCTCGCGCACCGAGCTGCCGGGCTCGGGGAAGAAGAAGTCCGGCCCGGTCTGCGCGCACAGGGCCTGCGCCTGCCAGGTGTCGTCGGCCGGGGTGATCGTTTCGAAGTGCATGGCCAGGATCGTGCCGCGCGGCGAAAAACGTTCGATCAACGCCGGGTCAACGCCGTCGGCACGACCTCCGGCCGCCTTCGATGATGCTTCGCCGGACCGCACCGGCGCACGGCGGCGCGCGGGGCGCGGCGAAAACCCGGAGAACGCGCCCGGCCGTCCGGGGTGCGACGGGATCCGTCCGGCGCGTCGCGGCGCTCCGGCGGCGATTGTCAGTGAGGGGTGCAAGACTCGGCAGTGCAGAGGACGGGACCCCTTTCGAGGAGGGCGAAGATGCTCACCACCCGTTTCGTCGACGGCGCTCCGAACTGGATCGACATCAGCACCCCCGACATCGACGGCGCCGTCTCCTTCTACGGCGCCCTGTTCGGCTGGCAGTTCCAGTCGGCGGGGCCGGACGCCGGAGGCTACGGCTTCTTCCAGCTGGGCGGCAGGACCGTCGCGGGCGGCATGCAGTCCGGCCCCGAGCAGGGACCGCCGGCCTGGACGGTGTACTTCCAGAGCGCGGACGCACAGGCCACCTCGAAGGCTGCGGAACAGGCCCACGGCAGCGTGCTGTTCCAGCCGATGGACGTCATGGGCGAGGGGCACATGGCCGTCCTCGCAGACCAGGCGGGCGTGCCCTTCGGGCTCTGGCAGCCGGGCCGGACCAAGGGCGTCGACGTGGCGAGCGAGCCGGGCTCGCTGTGCTGGGTCGAGCTCTACACCCCGGACATCGCCGCGGCCGCCGCCTTCTACAACAAGGTACTGGGCCTGGAGACCTCCGCCGTGCCCTTCCCGGGCGGGACGTACACGTGCGTCAATCCGGCGGACGGCGGGGAGGACGCCATGTTCGGCGGGATCGTGCCCCTGGCCGACGACCCGTCCGAGGCCCAGGGCAGCCCGTACTGGCTGCCGTACTTCGAGGTCGAGGACACCGACGCGGTGGTCGAGAAGGCACAGCGGCTCGGCGGAGGGGTCCGCGTGCCGGCGACGACCATGGAGGGCGTCGGCCGCATGGCCCGGCTCTCCGACCCGTACGGCGCCCGCTTCGCGGTGATCAGGAGCGAGGCACCACAGGGCTGAGTCCGGCCGCCCGACCGGCCGGGGCCGCCTCGCGTGGCGGCTAGGCGGACGCCCGTCGTATCAGCGTGGTCGGGAGAATCACTCCGCCGGCGTGCGGCCCGTCCAGCGCAGGTCCGGTCCGGTCACGGCCGTGCGTCGCGTCGCGGGCATCCGGCCGGTCACGGTCGCCGGTCCGGTCACGGGCATCCGGCCGGTCTCGGCCGTCGGACAGACCGCGCAGCAGCAGGCGGGCCATCAGGCGCCCCATTTCCTCGATGTCCTGACGAACCGTCGTCAGCGGGGGCTCGGCTTCCTCGGCGACGGGCAGCATGTCGTCGAAGCCGATCACGGCCACGTCCTCGGGCACCCGCCGGCCGCTCGCACGCAGCACGCGCAGGGCACCGAGCGCGGTCAGGTCGTTGGCGGCGAAGACGCCGTCCACGTCCGGGCAGCGGTCGAGGAGTTCGCGCATGGCGCGTTCACCGCCGGCCGGGGTGAAGTCGCTCTCCACCACCAGCCGGGGATCACTCCCGCCCGGCACCTCGGCCATGACGTCCCGGTAGCCGTCGAGGCGGTCCACCGCCGACGTCTGGTCCAGGGCACCGGTGAGATGCGCGATGCGTCTGCGGCCGAGACCCACCAGATGCCGTACGGCCGCGCGTGCCCCGCCCCGGTTGTCGCAGTCGACGTAGACCACACCCGGGTTCTTCGCCGCAGGGCGAGCGGGGCCGACCGCACGGCCGTCGTCGCCCCAATCGGGCCGACCGCCGAACACCGTGGGCACGCCGGCGTCCCGGATGAGGCCGGGCAGCGGGTCGTCGAGGTGCAGGGAGAAGACGAGCGCACCGTCGACGTGGCCTCCGGACAGATACCGGGCCACGCGCGTGTGATCGTCACGGCCCTCGGTGAGCAGCAGCACCAACTGGTTGTCGTGCGCGGTCAGTTCCTTGCTGATCCCGCGCAACTGCAGCGCGAAGAAGGGGTCGGCGAAGACCCGGGTCTCGGGCTCGGCGATGACGACGGCGACGGCATCGTGCCGCTTGGTGACGAGGCTGCGCGCCGCCTGGTTGGGGACGTAACCCAGCTCCGCCACGGCCTGCCGGACGCGCTCGGCCAGGGGTGCGCGCACCCCGTCGCCGCCGTTGACCACCCGGGACACGGTGGCCCGGGACACGCCGGCCCGCGCGGCCACGGCCTCCAGCGTGGGACGCGACACTGCCTCGGTCACTTCGGGACTCCTCATCGGCGGCTGCCGGTCAGGATAACCGCGCGGTCGAGACCCGGTCGGTACCACGAGCGGGCAGGGCCCAGGCATGCCCGAGCCGCGAAGGAGAGACGTCGCGTGTGCCGGGGTGTCGCCCGACGTCGCCTCGGACGAGGCCCTGCCGGCCGACTGCCACCGCATCCTTGCCGCGTGCGGCGGGCAGCCGTCCAGAGACGGCGGCGGCCCCGGGCGTTCCGGTCCGGTGTGGTGCCGGCGGCGCCCCCCGGCGGCGGCGCGCTGCCTCAGGACGTCTGCTCCCGCCGGGCCCGGCTCGGCTGGACGCGTTTGGGTTCGCCGGGCATCTTCGGGTACTCCGGGGGGTACGGCAGATCACCCAGACCGTGGTCGTGTTCGTCGCGGCGGGCCAGTTCCAGCAGGGCGTCCAGGGAGTAGGCGTGCTCGTCCATGTCGGCGTGCACGTCGCCGAGTTCGGCGAAGCGGGCAGGCATGGTGGAGAGGTCGAAGTCAGCCGGCCGGGCCACGCCGACCTCCTCCCAGCGCAGGGGTGCCGAGACGGTGGCGTTCGGGCGGGGACGTACGGAGTAGGCGGAGGCGATGGTGCGGTCGCGGGCCGTCTGGTTGTAGTCCAGGAAGATGCGGCGGCCCCGCTCCTCCTTCCACCACTTGATCGTCACCTGCTCGGGCATCCGGCGTTCCATCTCCCGGCCGATGGCGATCGCGGCGCGGCGCACCTGGGTGAAGGTCCAGCGCGGTTCGATCGGGACGAAGACATGCAGGCCCCGGCCGCCCGAGGTCTTCGGCCAGCCGCGCAGTCCGCCGAACTCGTCGAGGACGGCGCGCAGTTCGTGGGCGGCACGGGCCGCGTCGTCGTAGTCGGTGCCGGGCTGGGGGTCGAGGTCGATACGGAGTTCGTCGGGGCGGTCGACGTCCGTGGCGCGCACGGGCCAGGGGTGGAAGGTGAGCGTGCCGTACTGGGCGGCCCAGACGACGGCGGCCTGCTCCGTGGGGCACATCTCGTCGGCGCTGCGGCCGCTGGGGAAGGTGATGTGGGCGGTCGGGATCCAGTCGGGCATGCCCTTCGGGGCGCGCTTCTGGAAGAACCACTCGCCGCCCACGCCGTCCGGGTAGCGCTCCAGGGTGGTGGGGCGGTTGCGCAGCGCGCGCAGGATGCCGGGGCCGACCGCGACGTAGTACTGCGCGAGGTCCAGCTTGGTGAAGCCCCGTTCCGGGAAGAAGACCTTGTCCGGGCTGGACAGCCGTACGGTCCGGCCGTCCACCTCCAGTTCCACCGCAGCACCCATGCGGCCACGGTAGGCGCACCCCGCACAGCTCGCATACCGGGCGGCACGGGAGGTATGCGAGCAGAATCGGTTGCATGGATCTGCCCGTCATGCCGCCCGTGAAGCCCATGCTCGCCAAGTCGGTGGCGAAGATCCCGCCGGGGATGCACTACGAGGCGAAGTGGGACGGGTTCCGTTCGATCGTGTTCCGGGACGGCGCCGAGGTCGAGTTGGGCAGCCGTACCGGGAAACCGTTGACCAGGTATTTTCCCGAGCTGGTGGCGGCGCTGAAGGAGCGGGTGCCCGAGCGGTGCGTGCTGGACGGGGAGATCGTGATCGCGCGGGAGGGCCATCTGGACTTCGACGCGCTGACCGAGCGGATCCACCCGGCCGACTCCCGGGTGCGGATGCTGGCGGAGAGGACACCCGCGTCCTTCGTCGCCTTCGACCTGCTCGCCCTGGACGACCACTCCCTGCTCGACGTCCCGCTGACCGACCGAAGGGCGCTGCTGGAACGGGCCCTCGCCGACGCGACCGCGCCGGTGCACGTGGCGCCCGCGACGACCGACATCGAGGTGGCACAGCGGTGGTTCGAGCAGTTCGAGGGCGCCGGACTCGACGGAGTCGTCGCCAAGCCGCTCGACCTGCGCTACCGGCAGGACGAACGGGTCATGTTCAAGATCAAACATGAGCGGACGGCGGACGTCGTCGTGGCCGGGTACCGCTACCACAAGAGCGGGCCGGTGGTCGGGTCGCTGCTGCTCGGCCTCCACGACGACCGGGGCCGGCTCCAGCACGTGGGTGTGTCGGCCGCCTTCCCCATGAAGAAGCGGGCCGAACTGGTCGAGGAACTGGAGCCGCTGCGCATGGACGACGTGGCCGGGCACCCATGGGCGGCGTGGTCGGAGGAGGCCGCCCACGAGACGGCCCGGCTGCCGGGCGCGCCGAGCCGCTGGTCCGGCAAGAAGGACCTCTCCTGGGTGCCGCTCCGGCCGGAGCGGGTCGCCGAGGTGGCCTACGACCACATGGAGAACGGGCAGCGCTTCCGGCACACCGCCCGCTTCCGCCGCTGGCGCCCGGACCGCACACCGGAAAGCTGCACCTACGCCCAGCTGGAGGAGCCGGTGCGTTACGACCTCGCGGAGATCCTGGGCGAGAAGGACCGGGGCTGAGCCGGGCCGGGCCCCAGGCCTGAGGGCTACGGCTGCATGAGGACCTTGATCGCGCCGTCCTGCTTGTGCTGGAACATGTCGTAGGCGTGCGGTGCCTCGGCGAGTGGCAGCCGGTGCGTGGCGTAGTCGTCGACACCCAGCGGATCCTCGTCGGTCAGATACGGCATGATCTGGTCGGTCCAGCGGCGGACGTTGGCCTGGCCCATGCGGAGCTGGATCTGCTTGTCGAACAGGGTGAGCATCGGCATCGGGTCGGCCGTGCCGCCGTACACGCCGCTCAGCGAGATGGTGCCGCCGCGCCGTACCAGGTCGATCGCCATGTACAGGGCGGCGAGCCGGTCGATGCTGAAGCGTTCCGCGAGGGGCCCGCTGAGCTTGCGGGGCAGCAGCCCGGTGGCCGTCTGCGCGAGCTTCGCGGCGGCACTGCCGTGGGCCTCGGTGCCGACGGCGTCGATCACGGCGTCCGGGCCGCGGCCGCCCGTCTCCTCGTGGATGGCGTTGACCAGCGCCTTCTCGTCGTCGAAGGCCCTCAGGTCGTAGGTCTCCACGCCGTCCCGGTCGGCGCGCGCGAGCCGTTCCGGCACCAGGTCGATGCCGAACACGCGCTCCGCCCCGCGTGCCTTGGCGATCCGGCAGGCCATGTCGCCGATCGGGCCGAGGCCGAGGACGGCGAGGGTGCCGCCGGGCGGGACAGCGGCGTACTCGACGGCCTGCCAGGCGGTGGGCAGTACGTCGGAGAGGTAGACGAAGCGGTCGTCCGGCGGGCCCTCGGGCACCCTCATCGGCCCGAACTGCGCCTGCGGCACGCGCAGGTACTCGGCCTGGGCGCCGGGCACGGCACCGTACAGGCGGGTGTAGCCGAACAGGGCGGCGCCCATTCCCTCGGCGGTGACCTGGGTGGTCTCGCACTGGGTCGGCAGCCCGGTCAGGCACATCCAGCAGTTGCCGCAGGCGATCTGGAACGGCACCACGACCCGGTCCCCGGCCTTGAGGTCCGGCACCCCGGGTCCGACCTCCTCGACGATGCCGATCGGCTCGTGCCCGAGGATGTCGCCGGGCGTCATGAACGGGGTGAGCACCTCGTACAGGTGCAGGTCCGAGCCGCACAGTCCGGTGGACGTGATGCGGATGACGGCGTCGGTGGGCTCTTCGATCCGCGGGTCGGGCACGTCCTCGACCCGGACGTCCCGCCTGCCCTGCCAGGTGACTGCCTTCATGGGATCGCCCTCCCTCGGTAGCGTGGGCGAGTCGCGGTGGCGCCCGGGTACCCGCGCCCACCAGCACCGAACCCCGCACACCGGCCCCGGCCGACGGTTGCCCGAACCCCTGCCCCGCCCGTCACCTCCCACCGCCCGCCACCGTCACGACCCACGGCCCCGCGGCCCAGGCACCATGCCCCGCGGCCCACGGCCCACGGCCCACGGCCGCGGACAACGGCCCCGCCACGGCCATGGCCACGGTCCGCCACCGCCACTGCAAAGCCCGGCTCGCCCGCCTCGCCGGCGCCCGTCAGGGTCATCTCCGGAGCCCGAACGGCCCACGCACCGCGCATGACCGTAAGCGTTCGGGTATGGCCAGCGATGACCCGATGAACGCACAATCGGACAAGCGAACGGGGTGGCCACGGTGGGCATCAGACACGGAGCGCGCATGCGGCGCGCAGCGCTGGGCACGGCCGCGCTGACGGTCTCGCTGACCGTCGCCCTCACAGCCGGCTGCACCCACCACGGCCGAAGTGACGACCGCGCGCCACAGCACACCCCGGCACCCGCGGCCCCCACGGCGCCGGCTCCGACGCCCTCGGTCAAGGCGGCCGGTTCCCCACTCGCCGTGAAGATCGACAACGTGCCCGCGGCCCGCCCGCAGACCGGCCTCGGCGCGGCGGATGTGGTGTACGCCGAGCAGGTGGAGGGCGGCCTGAGCCGACTGATGGCGGTGTACGCGACCAGGCTCCCGCAGACCGTCGGACCGGTGCGCAGCGCCCGCGAGTCCGATCTGGAACTGCTGCGCCAGTTCCAGCGGCCGACGCTCGCCTTCTCCGGCGCCCAGCACAAGCTGCTCCCGCTGATCGACAGCGCGCCGCTGCGGCCGGAGTCCCCCGACCGGGCGCCCGCCGCGTACTACCGGGGCACCGCCAGGGCCGCCCCGCACAACCTCTATCTGCACCCCGCCGAGCTGCTGCCGTCCGCCCCGGGCAGGGCGGCCCTGACGACCGGCTTCAGCTACGGCCCGGCCCCGTCCGGCGGCACCCCCACGGCCGCGCGCACCGTCCGCTACCCGGCCGCCCGCTTCACCTTCACCTGGTCCGCCGAGCAGCACCGCTGGCTGGTCGCGATGGACGGCACGCCCACGGTGACGACGGACGGCGCACGGGTGGCGCCGGCGACGGTGGTCGTGCAGTACGTGCGGATCCGGTCCTCCCGCTACCACGACGTGCTCGGCAACCACACGCCGTACACCGTGACGGTCGGCTCGGGGAAGGCGCAGGTGCTGCGCGACGGCCGGTCCTTCGACGCCTCCTGGTCACGGCCGGCCGCGACCGACGGTACGACGTTCATCGCGGCGGACGGCAGCCCGGTGAACTTCGCCGACGGCCAGGTGTGGGTGGTCTTCGCACCGGCGCCGTGAGCTGTCGTACCGGCCCGGTCAGCCCCGTGCGGCCAGCGGTTCGGCCGGGTTGCGCAAGCCCTCCGCGGCGTCCGCGACCCGGCGGATCAGGTCGAAGAACACGGTCTGTTCCTCGGCGGACAGCGGCGCCAGGAAGACCTGGTTCATCCGGGCGGTACGCACGGTCAGCTTGCGGTGGGTGCGCAGGCCGTCGTCGGTCAGGCGGAGCAGGAAGCGGCGGCCGTCCTCGGGGTCGCGCGTCTTGGTCAGCAGCCCCCGGCGCCCGAGCCGGCTGATGACCTCCGCGATGGTCGAGCGGTCCAGGCCCACCCGCTCCCCCACCGTCCGCTGGTCGAGGCCCGGTTCGGCGACGAGCGCGTTCATGACCGCGAACTGCGGCGAGGTGATCTCCTCCGAGACCATCGTGTTCCACAGCAGGTAGTGCGCCTGCTGCAGCCGCCGGGCCAGGTGCCCGGGATGGGTGGTGAGGTCCACCGCGGCCATGTGCGCTCCCCTGATCAGTTCGTTGGTGCACTGAACAATACTCGTCGACCAGGTCGCCTGTCTCCCATGCGAAATGCAAAGAGTCCATGTCTTGACGGACATCGCCTCCGGTGGCAGCGTGTGGAACACCTCGCTGAAATACTCAGTACACTGATTAATGGCGAAGAGATGAGGCTTCAAGGATGGACAAGGTGGTCGCCACGGCCCTTCAGGCGGTGGCCGATGTGCCGGACGGCGCGTCCCTCGCGGTCGGCGGGTTCGGACTGAGCGGTGTGCCGAACGTGCTGATCCAGGCGTTGTACGAGCGCGGGGTCGGCGGTCTCTCGGTCGTCTCCAACAACTGCGGGGCGATGGAGACGGGGCTCGCGGTGCTGCTGGCCGCGGGGCGGATCGGCCGGGTGACCGGCTCCTACATCGGCGGCAACAAGGAGTTCGCCCGCCAGTACCTGGGCGGTGAGCTGGAGCTGGAGCTGATCCCGCAGGGCACGCTGGCCGAGCGGCTGCGCGCGGGCGGCGCCGGGATCCCCGCGTTCTACACCCCGGCCGGGGTCGGCACCCAGGTCGCCGAGGGCGGACTGCCGTGGCGCTACGACGGCGAGGGCGGCGTCGCGCTGGCCTCGCCGCCGAAGGAGGTGCGGGAGTTCGACGGTGCGGAGTACGTCCTGGAGCGCGCCATCCGCACCGACTTCGCGCTGGTCAGGGCGGCGAAGGGCGACCGGCACGGGAACCTGGTCTTCAACAAGTCCTCCCGCAACTTCAACCCCCTGGCCGCCATGGCGGGGAAGGTCACGATCGCCGAGGTGGAGGAGCTCGTCGAGCCCGGCGAGATCGACCCGGACGCGGTGCACCTGTCGGGCGTTTTCGTGCAGCGGGTGGTGGCCCTGACCCCCGAGCAGGCGGCGGACAAGCGGATCGAGCAGCGGACGGTGAGCAGCTGATGGCCTGGACACGCGAGGAGATCGCCGCCCGCGCGGCCCGGGAGCTGCACGACGGCCAGTACGTCAACCTCGGCATCGGCCTGCCGACGCTGATCCCCAACCACCTGCCGCCGGGTGTGGAGGTGGTCCTGGAGTCGGAGAACGGCATATTGGGCACGGGCCCGTACCCGGCCGAGGACCAGGTCGATGCGGATCTGATCAACGCGGGCAAGGAGACCGTGACGGTCCTGCCGGGCGCATCCTTCTTCGACTCGGCGCTGTCCTTCGCGATGATCCGCGGCGGGCACATCGACGTGGCCGTGCTCGGCGCGATGCAGGTCTCCGCCGGCGGCGACCTGGCCAACTGGGCCGTGCCGGGCAAGCTGGTCACCGGGATCGGCGGCGCGATGGACCTGGTGCACGGCGCGCGTCAGGTGATCGTGGTGATGACCCACACCGCCAAGGACGGCTCACCGAAGATCCTCGAGGAGTGCACCCTGCCGCTCACCGGCAAGGCCTGTGTGAACCGGATCATCACCGACCTTGCGGTGCTGGACGTCACGGAGGCGGGGCTCGTCCTGGTGGAGACCGCGCCGGGGGTGTCCGTCGAGGACGTCGTCATCAGGACCGACGCGGAGATGAGGATCGGGGAGAACGTGCTGTGAACCCCGTGTACATCGTGGACGCCGTCCGCACTCCGATCGGCCGGTACAACGGCGGGCTGTCCGCCGTCCGCCCCGACGACCTGGCCGCCCACACCCTGCGCGAACTCCTCGCCCGCACACCGGGTCTGGACCCGGCCCGGATCGAGGACGTCTACTTCGGCAACGCCAACGGCGCCGGCGAGGAGAACCGCAACGTGGCCCGCATGGCCGCGCTCCTCGCCGGTCTGCCGACCTCCGTGCCCGGCGTGACCGTCAACCGGCTGTGCGCCTCCGGTCTGGAGGCGGTGATCCAGGCGGCCCGCGCCATCGCCGTCGGCGACGCCCACATCGCCGTGGCGGGTGGTGTGGAGTCGATGACCCGGGCGCCGTACGTCCTGCCGAAGAGCGACAGGGCCTTCCCGGCGGGCCACACCGAGCTGTACTCCACCACGCTGGGCTGGCGGATGGTCAACCCGAAGATGGACCCGCAGTGGACCGTCCCGCTCGGCGAGTCCGCCGAACTCATCGCCGACAAGCACCGGATCAGCCGTGCGCAGCAGGACGAGTTCGCCCTCGCCTCGCACCGCAAGGCGACCGCCGCCCGGGAACAGGGCCTGTTCGACGCCGAGTTGGCCCCCGTGCCGGTCCCGCAGCGCACGGGCGACCCGGTGCTCTTCGCCGCCGACGAATGTGTACGACCGGACGCCTCCCCGGCCGCGATGGCCAGGCTGAAGCCGTCTTTCCGGAAGGACGACGGCACGGTCACCGCGGGCAACGCCTCCCCGCTCAACGACGGCGCCGCCGCCCTGCTCCTGGTCGACGAGGAGGGCCTGAGGGCCACCGGCCGCGAACCCCTCGCCCGGATCTCCTCGACCGGCGTCCACGCCGTCGACCCGCACTACTTCGGCCTCGCCCCCGTCGAGGCCGTCAACCGCGCGCTCGCCAAGGCGGGCAGGGGATTCGGCGACCTGTCGGTCCTGGAACTGAACGAGGCGTTCGCCGCCCAGGTCCTGGGCTGTGTGGCCGAGTGGCCCGAGTTCGACCCGGCGGTCCTCAATCCCCAGGGCGGCGCCATCGCGCTCGGCCACCCGCTCGGCGCCTCCGGCGCCCGCCTCGCCGGCACGGTCGCCCACCAGCTCGCCCGCCGCGGTTCCGGCACCGGCGTGGCCACCCTCTGCATCGGCGTGGGCCAGGGCCTCGCCCTCGTACTGGAACGCTGAGGACCTCGTCCTCGAACGCCAAGGAAGCGTCAGGTATCCCCATGACTCTCACCCAGCAGGACATCGACCAGGAGATCGCCGCCGAGCACGCCGCGTACGAGAAGCGCGTCGCCGACGGCGCCCCCGTCGAGCACCACCCGCGCCGCGACTACGCGCCGTACCGTTCCTCCGTGCTCCGCCACCCCAAGCAGCCCCTGGTCACCATCGAGACCGCCCAGGACCCGGAACTGGTCGAGCTGCACTCCCCCGCCTTCGGGGAGCGCGACATCACCGGGATCGACAACGACCTGACCCGGCACCACCGCGGCGAGCCGATCGGTGAGCGGATCACCGTGTCCGGGCGGCTGCTGGACCGCGACGGGCGCCCGGTGCGCGGCCAGCTGATCGAGATCTGGCAGGCCAACTCGGCGGGCCGCTACGCCCACCAGCGCGAGCAGCACGACGCCCCGCTCGACCCGAACTTCACCGGCGTCGGCCGTACCCTCACCGACCACGAGGGCCACTACCACTTCACCACCATCCAGCCCGGCCCGTACCCGTGGCGCAACCATGTCAACGCCTGGCGCCCGGCCCACATCCACTTCTCGGTGTTCGGCACGGCGTTCACGCAGCGGCTGGTGACGCAGATGTACTTCCCGAACGACCCGCTGTTCCCGTACGACCCGATCCTGCAGTCGGTGACGGACGACGCGGCGCGGCAGCGGCTGGTCGCCACCTACGACCACAGCCTGTCGGTGCCGGAGTTCTCGCTCGGCTACCGCTGGGACATCGTGCTGGACGGCCCCGCCGCCACCTGGATCGAGGAAGGACGCTGACCGTCATGACGAAGACCGGCACGAGCAGCCCGGAGCAGGTGCTGCCCACTCCGTCCCACACTGTCGGCCCCTTCTACGGCTACGCCCTGCCCTTCCGCGGCGGCGAGGAGATCGCCCCGCTCGGCCACCCGGAAACGATCACCGTGCACGGGTACGTCCTCGACGGCGAGGGCAGTCCGCTGCCGGACGCGCTCGTCGAGCTGTGGGGGCCGCGCCCCGACGGCACGGTGCCGCAGGTCGACGGCTCCATCCGGCGCGACCCGGCCACCGGCGGGTATCTCGGGCGCAACGGCGTGGAGTTCACCGGCTGGGGGCGCATCCAGACGGACGCCGACGGCCACTGGTACGCGCGCACGCTGCGTCCCGGCGCACGCGGCGGGAACGCGCCGTACCTGAGCGTCTGCGTCTTCGCGCGCGGCCTGCTCGTCCACCTGTTCACCCGTATCTACCTGCCGGGCGACGAGGCCGCGCTCGCCGCCGACCCGCTGCTCACCCGGGTGGGCGACCGGCGCGACACGCTGATCGCCGCCGAGGAGGGCCCGGGCACCTACCGTTTCGACATCCGCCTTCAGGGCGAAGGCGAGACGGTTTTCCTGGAGTTCCAGTGACATCTGCGCCCCCTCCGTACGCCGGCACCGGTCTGCTCGCACCCGAATGGGCGCTGTCGGACGCCGCGACCGAGACCAGTGACCACGCGTATCTGCGGGCGCTGCTCGACGCCGAGGCCGCGCTGACCCGGGCACAGGCCGCGCTCGGACTCGCCCCGGCCGAGGCCGCCGCGGCGGTGACCGAGGCGGCCGCCCCGGAGCGGTTCGACCTCCGCGACCTGGCCGCGCGGACCCCGGCCGGCGGCAACCCGGTCATCCCGCTGGTCGCCGACTTGACCCGAGCGGTCGGCGAGGAGTACGGCCCCTACGTGCACCGGGGTGCCACCAGCCAGGACATCATGGACACGGCAACGATGCTGGTCGCCGCGCGCACCCTCGGCCTCGTGCTCGCCGGCCTGAGCCGCACCGAGCGGGCGCTGGCCGGACTCGCCGCCGGGCACCGGGAGACGGTGATGCCGGGACGGACGCTCACCCAGCACGCCGTACCGACCACGTTCGGGCTGAAGGCGGCCGGCTGGCGCTCGCTGGTCCTGGACGCGAGGGACCGCGTCACCCGGGTGCGGGAGGCACTCCCCGCCCAACTCGGCGGCGCGGCCGGGACCTTGGCCGCCTTCCGGGCGTACGGCGCCCGGGACGCCACGGCGCTGACGGCGGCGTACGCCCGCGAAGTCGGCCTCGCCGCACCGACGTTGCCCTGGCACACACTGCGCACGCCGGTCGCCGACCTGGCGGGGTGCCTGGCCTTCGCCACGGGGGCGCTGGGCAAGCTCGCCGTGGATGTGCTGACCCTGTCGCGCACCGAGATCGGCGAGGTGAGCGAGGGCAGCGGCGGCGGCTCGTCGGCCATGCCGCACAAGGCCAACCCGGTGCGCGCCACGCTCCTCCTGGCCACCGCCCGGCGTGCCCCCCAGCTCGCCGCCACGCTGTACGGCTCCCTCGCCGCGGAGGACGAGCGGCCGGCCGGCGCCTGGCATGCCGAGTGGGAGCCGCTGCGCGACCTGCTCCGCCTGGCGGGCGGCGCGGCCGCCCACGCGGCCGAGCTGGCCGAGGGCCTGCGCGTGCACCCCGCCGCGATGCGCCGGAACCTCGGCATCACCCGGGGCCTGATCGTGTCCGAGCGGCTGTCCGCCGCCCTCAGCCCCGTGCTCGGTCGCGCACGCGCCAAGGAGCTGCTGACCGAACTGGCCCGCCGCGCCCACGCCGAGGACCGCCCGCTGCGTGAACTGCTCGCGGAACAGGCAGAGTTGAAGGACGTCGACCTGGACGACCTGTGCGCCCCCGCCCACTACACCGGCTTCGCCGGGACTCTCACCGACCGTGCCCTGGAGCGACATTGACCGAGAAACTCCTGAACCACCTGGCAGAAGGCCCGGTCTCGGCGCCCCCGCTGCTGCTGGGCCCGTCGCTCGGCACCTCGTACGCCCTGTGGGACGCGGTCGCGCCCGAGCTGTCGGCCACCCACCGCGTGGTGCGCTGGGACCTGCCCGGTCACGGCGGTTCGGCGCCGGAGCTGATCGGACCGGGAGCGACCGTCGGCGACCTCGCCGCACTGGTGCTGGCGCTGGCCGACGCGCTCGGCATCGACCTGTTCGCCTACGCGGGCGTCTCCCTCGGCGGCGCCGTCGGCCTCCACCTGGCCGTGCACCATCCCGACCGGCTGACCTCCCTGGCCGTGCTGTGTTCCTCCGCCCACTTCGGTGGCCGCACGGCCTGGCGGGAGCGGGCGGAGCGGGTGCGCCGCGAGGGCATGGAGTGGCTGGTGGAGAGCGCCGACGCACGCTGGTTCACGCCCGGCTTCACCGTCCCGAGGCTGGTCCGGGACCACCGGGAGGCCGATCCGGAGGCGTACGCCGCCTGTTGCGACGCGCTCGCCGCGTTCGACCTGCGCGACCGGCTCGGCGACATCGCCGTACCGACCCTGCTGGTGGCGGGCCGGCAGGATCCCGCGACGCCGCCCGCGCATCTGCGGGAGATCGCCGACGCGGTGCCCGGCTCGACGCTGGTGGAGCTGCCGGGCGCCTCCCATCTGGCGCCCGCCGAGTGCCCGCAGGCCGTGCTGACGGCGCTGCGCACCCAGCTCGACGGGCCGCCGGCGAGTGGGATGGCGGTGCGCCGGGAGGTGCTGGGCGACGCACACGTGGACCGGGCGCAGGCCCGGCAGACCCCGTTCACCGCCCGGTTCCAGGACTTCATCTCCCGCTACGCCTGGGGCGAGATCTGGACCGATCCGACGCTGTCCCGGCGCGAGCGCAGCATGATCACGCTGACCGCGCTGGTCGCCCACGGCCACTACGACGAGCTGGCGATGCACGTCCGGGCGGCGCGGCGCAACGGGCTGACGCCCGAGGAGATCGGCGCGGTGCTGCTGCAGACCGCCGTCTACTGCGGGGTGCCGGCCGCCAACTCCGCGTTCGCGACGGCACAGCGGGTGCTCGACGAGGAGGACGGCGAGGGAGGGTGACCCTGCGGGTCGTAGCTTCGCCAGAACCTCCCTCGCGGCGGCGGGCCGTGCCTAGGGTGGGACCATGTCCACCATTCTGATCACCGGCGCCACCTCGGGACTGGGCCGGTACGTGGCCTTCGAACTGGTCCGTGCCGGCCATGTCGTCCTCGCCCACGGCCGCGACCGGCAGCGCACCGAGCGGCTGGTCGCGGAGCTGCGTACGGAGGGCGAGGCCGAGGGGTTCGTCGCCGACCTGGCCCGCCTCGCCGAGGTGCGCGAGCTGGGCGCCCGGGTCGCCGAGGCACATCCCGAACTCGATGTGCTGATCAACAACGCGGGGGTCGGTGGCGGCACGCCCGGCTCCGGGCGGGAGCTGAGTGCCGACGGGCACGAGCTGCGGCTCGCCGTGAACTATCTCGCGCCGGTCGTCCTCACCCGGTCCCTGCTGCCGGTCCTGCGCGCCAACACGCCGGCCCGGATCGTGAACGTCGGCTCGGCCGGCCAGGAACCCCTCGACGTCACCGACCCGGAACTCAGCCGCGGCTACAGCGGGATGTCGGCGTACTGCCGCAGCAAGTTCGCCCTGGCCGCGCACACCTTCACGCTCGCGGAGGAACTGGCGGACAGCGGGGTGTCGGTGAACGTCCTGCACCCCGCGACCTTCATGGACACGGCGATGGTCCGCGAGAGCGGGATCGCCCCGTGGAACTCGGTCGCGGACGGCGCGTCGGGCGTACTGGCCCTGGCCACCCGTGAGTCGGGCAGCGGCGGCTACTACGACGGCACGCGGCGGGCCCGGGCGCACGAGGAGACGTACGACCCGGAGGTCCGCAAGCGCCTGGCGACGGTGACGGAGCAGCTGCTCACGGTGTGAGGTCGCCCGGACCGCGCTACCGCAGTCCCCGCCCCGTCTCCAGCACCTCCCGTGCCCGGTCCGCCAGCCCCTCCGCGCCGCACGCCCGGGCGAGGTCCAGCCCCCGGCCCAGCTCCGTGACGGAGCGAGCGGCGATGCCGTACTCGACGCGGGCCGCCGCGTGTTCGTACTGGCAGGGTGAGGCCTCCAGGTAGGTGACGGCCCGGGCGGCGAGCTGGACGGCACGCCCGCCGGTCTCCAGGGCGGCGGCGCAGCGCAGTGCCTCGCCGATGGCGGTGTCCGTGCCGAAGCGCTCGGCCTGCCGGCGGGCGTCGGCGGCGAGTTGTGCGGCCCGCTCCGGGTCCCGGTCGGCGAGGGCCCGGGCGAGGTCGACGGACCAGGGCGAGAGGACCGGGTTGTGGCCGCCGCGCGAGGCGGCGATCTTCTCGGCGGCCTCCAGCTCGTGGATGCCCTCCTCGGTGCGGCCGACGGCGAGCAGCAGCCGGCCGCGTACACAGCGGATGTCGGGCAGCACGATCGTGGAGGGGTAGGGCGGCGCGAAGCCGTACTGCTCGGCGATGGACCAGGCCTCGTCGATGCGGCCGCGGGCCAGCAGGGTGTCGACCAGTCCGCAGGTCGCCGACCAGTACAGCGGCAGCCGGCGGCCGACGCGTTCGGCGAGGACCAGGGCCTCGCGCAGGGTGGACTCGGCGTCGCGCAGCCGGCCCTGCCTGCGGTAGGCGAGCCCGAGGAAGGCGTTGGCGAGGGAGAGGTGGCCGCCGCGCCAGCCGGCGCCGGTGTAGACGCGCAGGGCCTCGGCGAACAGGCTCTCGGCGCGGTCGAGCCGGTCGGCGTAGGCGTATGCGCTGCCGAGCATCATCAGCAGCTCGATGCCCCATTCGGGGTCGGTCCAGCCCAGGCCGGGGGCGAGCCGGCCGTTGACGAGGGCGCGGTCGCACTGTTCGAGCACCTCGTCGGCGCTCTCACCGTGGGTCATGGCGTCGAAGCCGCGCAGGATGAGCAGGGCGCGTTCGGAGTTGTCGCGGCCGGTGCAGGTACTCGCGAGTTCGGCGAGGCGCCGGGAGCGGGCCGGGGAGACGGTCTCGCCGTGGATGCCCTCCCACATGAACTGCACGGCCTGCAGCCGCATCTTCACGGGGCCGGATTCGTGCCGGGCGGCCTCGGCCTCGACCGTGCGGACGGCCTCCTCCAGCTGGTCGTTGTGGAGCAGCGCCTGGGAGAGCCGGACCACCGCGTCGACCCGCCGCTCGCCGTCGAGTCCGGGCATGCCCAGCGCGAACTGCAGGTGGTCGATGGTGACGGCGGGTGCCGTGAGCAGGGTGGCGCAGCCCAGTTCGTACAGGACGTGCGCGTGGACCTCGGGGAGCGGCGGCTCCTGCAGGGCGCGTTCGAGGCAGGTACGGGCCGCGTCGGGGGCGCCGACGGCGAGGTGTTCGCGGGCGGCCTCGCGCAGTTGCTCGACGAGTTCCTCGTCGCCGTCGGGGTGCACCTTCAGCAGGTGCCGGGCGGCCTGGGCGGCGCCGCGTCCCAGCTCGGTGATGATCTGCGCGGCGACGCCGTGCATGGCGGTGCACACGCCGGAGGGGATGGAGTTGTAGACGGTGGTGGCGATGACCGGGTGGACGAACTCCAGCTCGCCCTCCTCGCGTTCGCGGCCGGCCGCGCGCTCGGGTTCGGTGAGGATGCGGGCGGTGCGGAGCAGGTCGGCGCTGTGCCGTGCGACGGACTCGTCCATGGTGGCGAGGCGGGCGACCATGTCGACGGTGATGCCGGTGCCCAGGATGGCGGCCGCCCAGGCGAACTGGGTGGCTTCCAGGCCGAGTCCCTTGAGCCGGTCGACCAGTCCGCCGCCGCGGGCGGCACGGTTGAGGGCACGCAGTTCGCCGGCCCGGGCCTCGACCGGCTGCAGTTCGCTGTCGCGCACCTTGGCGAGGAGTTCGGTGGTCTCGTAGGGGTTGCCCCCGGTGACGGCCCAGACCTCGCGGCAGAACGCGTCGTCGGCGTGGCGGCCGAGGGCGGCCCGGGTGAGGCCCGCCGCGGCATCGGGGGTGAGGGCCTTGAGGGTGGTGACGGGGCGGCCCGCGGCGGCGGTCACCGCGTCGAGGTGGCGGGCGCTGTCGCCGCTGACCTCGCCGGGGCGGCGGGCGACCACCACGAGGACGGAGAGGTCGTCCAGGCGTTCGGCGAACGCGGCGAGCCAGCGCAGGGTCTCCTGGTCCGCCCAGTGCGCGTCGTCGATCAGCAGCACCAGCGGCCACTCGCGGCGGGCGAGCCGGCGCACGGCGGCGACGAGTCCGTCGCACACGTACTGCGGGTCGGCGCTGCCCTCCTGCGGATCCACTATGCCGAGGGCGGGTCCGGCGATGTCGTGCCAGTCGCCGAGGTACTCGCGGGCCTCCTCGGGCAGCAACGACAGCAGGGCGGGCTGGAGCAGTTGCCGTACCACGTTGAACGGGACGGACTTCAGGGTCTCAGCGCCGCGCGCGGACCACACGACGCAGCCACGGCGTTCGGCGATGCGGCGTGTCTCGGCCAGCAGCGCGGTCTTGCCGACTCCCGCCTCGCCGCGGAAGACCAGCAGGCTGCCCGCGGACGACTGATCGGCGCACAGGAGGTCGAGTGCCTGTGCGACGGTGGCGATCTCCGCGTCCCGCTCCCACAGGGAAGCCGAGGCGGCCGTCGGCGGCCGTCCCTCCGTCATCCCGTTACCTCCCCAGGTCGCCCGAATGACGTACAGAAGATGAGCGTAGCCGTCCGGCGGGAGGTGTGGTGGCCGCTCGGGGCAGCTGTTGCCCCGGCGGGTGAAAGTGGGTGCGGGCAGGCGACGCACACCCGGCCCGAACAGCCGGTCCACAGCCGATGGACCGTCAACCCAGCCTGGGGAGTGGCCGGTTCCGGAGGCGCGTGGTGACAACTGGTGCGGGGGGCCATCGGGTTCGAGGGGCAGGAATTGCAGGAGCCCGATGTCCACGGCTTTCCGGGGTCTTCCGGCCACGGGGCGGGCGGCGGGTTTCTCCGCTACGGGGGGACCTTCGGGCCGCTCCGGCTGCGCGGCTCGGACGCCGGGGTCGCAGGAGATCGGTGACCGGGGGGCCGTATGCGAGCAGTGGGAAGAATCCTGGTGCCGAAATGTCCGGTCCGGTCGATGGGCGGCGGATCCTCTCATCACACTTTCACCGTCGCCTCATACGGTGGGGTCATGACGCAGGTGACTCCTCCCGGGTGGTACCCCGACCCCGGGCAGACGAACGACGGTCCGCCCACCGAACGCTGGTGGGACGGCAAGGCCTGGACGGACCAGACCCGTCCCGCCGGGACGGCCGCCACGTGGGGTCCCCCGACACAGCCGCCGCCCGCCGGCCCGCACCCGGCGGCGCCCGCGGCTCCTGCCGCCTACGGCGCGCAGCCCGGGTACCCGGCGTATGCGGGCTACCCCGCCCCGCCGCCGAGCGGGTCCCGGCGCCGGGTGCGCATGGGGGTGGCCGTCGCGGTGGCGACCACGGTCCTGGCGAGCATCGCGCTCGGCGCATGGGCCCTGACCAAGGATCCCGGCGGCAGCACTGCCGACCGGGCCGGGTCGCGACAGGGCGCAGCGGGCGGGCAGGACGGCGGTCCGGGCGGCGGCTTCGGCGGTCAGGGCGGGTCCGGGGGCTCGGGCGGCTCCGGAGACTCGGGCGGTCCGGGTGGGTCCGGTGGGGCCTCGCCGTCGCCGAACCAGTCCGAGGCACCGAAGGTCAAGGGCGGCGGCACGGTGCCGGACCCGGTCAACGGCATCAGCCTGCCGGTGCCGAAGGGCTGGACGGGGCGGACGATCAGCGTCGGCGCGCAGGTGACCTCCGACGACTCCTACAAGTGCCCGGGCGACTCCAGCCAGATCTGCACCTCGGGCGGCGCCTACACGGCTCCGGCCCAGGCGCTGCGCATCGCGGGCGACACGGCCCAGAAGGTCGCCGAGGCGGACATCGCGGCCAACGCCAAGGAGTCCTACGGCGGGACCACCTACGGCAGCATCACCTCGCACCAGGTGCTGGGCTCCGGCGCGGTGACGGTGGCGGGGCAGAAGGGGTACATGGTGCGCTGGAAGGCCGTCACCAGCAAGGGCGCCGACGGCTATGTCGAGTCGGTCGCCTTCCCCTCCCCCGACGACGCCAGGCAGATCGTGGTGGTGCGCTTCGGCATCGACGTCGGACAGGACACGTCGGTCATCGACGAGATCCTCAAGGGGATCAAGGTGTCGTCCGGCGGCGGGAACGGCCAGGACGTGTGATCCGTGGCCGCCGGGACCTGATCCGCTCGGCGGCCCGCGGGACGTGATGCGGCCGGGTGGGGCGCGGGACGTGATGCGGCCGGGTGGGGCGCCCCTCCGCTCAAGAGGAGCCCCACCCGGCCGGGGGTGCGCGCCGCCCCCGTCCCCACGGTGCGGCGCCGGCAGGTCGCCGTTCAGTCATCCCGTGAACGGCGGCCTGGGTCTCAGGTCAGCCCGAGTGCGGGCAGCACGGCGGCCTCCACGAACCTGGTGAGATAGTCGCTGTCGGCGTACTGGCCGCAGAGCACCGGCCGGACGCGCAGCACACCGAACATCATGGCCGGGACGTACTCCAGCGCCGGATGCCCGGCCCGCACCTCGCCCCGTGCCACGCCCCGCGCGAGCATCTCCTGCAGCGCGGCGATCTCCGGATACACCAGCGCCTCGCGCAGTGCCTCGGCCAGTTCGTGGTCCGCGGTCACCGCGGGCCCCAGCGCCTGGAGCAGCTTGGTGTCCTTGCCGGACCAGTCCCCCGCGGCCCGTGCGGCCTGGCGCAGGTCCTCGGCGAGCGATCCGGTGTCGATGCCGGCGAACCTCACCCGGCGGTTGGCGCGCAGCGCGGCCGCGACGAACTGGGGCTTGGTCTTCCACTGCCGGTAGAGCGTGGACTTGCTGCACCGGGTGCTGGCGGCGACGCCCTCCATGGTGACGGACTCGTAGCCGCATTCGCGGATCTGCTCGAGCACGGCGTCGAAGAACTCCCGCTCACGCTCGGGCGTGATCTTGGAGCGGCGCGAGGCGACGACCGTCTCCGGTGCGTCCGCGGCCTGCGACGTCATGCTGTGCTTCCCCTCACTCGTGTCCGGTGGGCCGTCGGCGCACGCCCCGCTCAAGCGTTTCTCCAGCGGCGCCGTGGACCCTTCTCCAGTGTGTCGTACCTCAACCGACACGCAAGTGTACCGGTACTCGACCGTATCGGTACACTGGCGTATCGGTACGATGACGTATCGATGAGCTCGTGTCCAGGGGGGCCGGGCTCGTCCGCACCACCACACGCACCACCGTCAGCGAAGGGGCCGGGGGATGATCGCCCGAACCGAGCCTGCAGAGGCAGCAGCGGAGCCGCCGGACGCCCTGGCGCGCCCGGCGCTCATACGTGAGCTTCTGCTGGTCGCGGGACTCTTCCTCGTCTACAAGCTCGGCCGGCAACTGGCCACCGGCCACACCGCTAACGCCCTGCACAACGCCCACCGCGTGTGGGACCTGGAGCGGGCACTGCACCTCCCCCGCGAGAGCGCCGTACAGTCCGCACTGCTGCACGGCGACACCCTCGTCCATCTGGCGAACACCTACTACGCCGCCGTCCACTTCCCGGCGACGCTGGCCTTCCTGGTCTGGCTGTACCTCAGACGGCCCGCGCACTACGTGTGGGCCCGCCGGGTCCTCGCGGTCGTCACCACCGCCGCGCTGGTGCTGCCCTTCACGTTCCCGCTGGCCCCGCCGCGGATGCTGACCGGCACCGGCCTGGTGGACACCGCGCGGGTCTACGGCCCGGACGTGTACGGCCCGCCGTCCAGCGACCACCTGTCCAACCAGTTCGCGGCGATGCCGTCGCTGCACTTCGGCTGGGCGCTGATGGTGGCGATCGGCCTGATCGTGGCCACCCGGTCCCGGTGGCGATGGCTTTGGCTGCTGCACCCGCTGATCACGCTGCTGGTGATCGTGGGCACGGCGAACCACTACTGGCTCGACGCCGTCGTCGCGACGGCCATGCTCGGCGTCGCCCTCGCCGTGATCCGTCCGCCGCGCCGGACGGCCGGCACGGCGGATCACGGTGCCGGCCGGCTCGCGCCGCGCGAGCCCGTCCTGGCGGGAGCGGGTCGGTGAGCGCCGCCGCGGTGATCGCCGTCGCCCTCTCCCTGATCTCGGCGATCGCCTACGCACTGGCCGCCGTCGCCCAGGAACGCCTCGCCTCCCGCAGCACCGGCACCGGCCTGCTGCGGCTGCTCGGCACCGGCGCCTGGTGGTCGGCGGTCGGCCTGAACGCGGCCGCCGCCCTGCTGCACGTCATCGCCCTCAGGTACGGCCCGCTCACCCTCGTCCAGCCGCTCGGCGCGCTCACCCTGGTCGCGGCCGTACCGCTCGGCGCGCGGGCGACCGGGCGCCGGGTCAGCGCGGTGGAGTGGCGCGGTACGGCGCTGACGCTGCTCGGGCTCGCCGCGCTGCTCGTCACCGCCTCCGGTCCGGCGCCCGCACGGGTGCTGTCGCTGACCGAGGCACTGGCGGTCGCCGGTACGACCGCGGCCGCGATCGGCATGCTCTCCTGGCCCGGCGCCCGGCCGGGCATCCGGCACGCCACGGCGTCCGGCTTCGCCTCCGGTGTCGCCTCGGCGCTGACCCAGACGGTGACCGTGGCGGCCACGGACCGCACGGGGCCGGCCCTGAGCACCGAGGTCGTCGTGGTCGCCGTACTCGTCGCCGCGTTCGCCGTCGGCGGGCTGCTGCTCTCCCAGACCGCCTACCGCGGCGGCCTCGGCGCGCCGCTGGCCGTGGTCACCCTCGCCAACCCGGTGGCCGCCGCGGTCATCGGCCTCACGCTGCTCGGCCAGGGCCTCCACGGCGGCCCGGCCGGCCTCCTGCTGGCGCTCGTCGGAGCGGGCCTGGCGTCCCGGGGAGTGGTACTGCTCACCCGGGTCGCGCCGGATCCGGCACCCGAGGACGACGACCACCCCGTGGCCGCCGTACTGGCCCTGGAACCGAGCACGGCAACCGCCGAACCAGCCCTCGTACCGCGGCAGCCGGAAGAGCCCGGACATCTCACGGCACTCTGACCCCGGACGCGTCGGCACGACCCCGGCCCCGGCACGGAGTGCGGGCGGTGAAGGGCCGGATCACTCCGGGTGGGCCACTGCTTCCTTCTGCAGTTGCACCGACGCCAGCAGGCTCAGCCTCGGCTCCGCCTGGCGCAGTGCCTTCACGGCCGCGACCGAGGCGATGTCCCCCTCGAAGCCGACAGCGGCCAGCCGGGAGCGGACCCAACGGGCGCGCACCTGGCCCTCGGTGGCCGCTGCGGTCGACTCGACGAGTGCGACGGCCCGTTCCAGGCCCGGGCGCTCCTCGGGCGATGCACCGGCCAGCGCCGCGCGCAGGGCGACGGCGACCAGGTCCGCGTCCCGGATGACGGGCACGACGTCATGCCTCTTGCTCAGTCCTGCGAAAACTGCCATGTGGATCATGGTGGCTTCCGCACCCTCCGCGTGGCAAAACACTTGAGGTTTCTCAGAGCCGCGACCGCCGGGGCGGCGCTTGACTTCGAGAGCACTCGAACTCGTAGCGTTCCGGACATGAGCACCGCACAGCACAAGATCGGATCGGGTTTCGGCGCCACCAGTACCGCCGACGACGTCCTGCAGGGCATCGACCTGACGGGCAAGCTTGCCCTCGTCACCGGGGGTTACTCGGGGATCGGCCTGGAGACCACCCGTTCGCTCGTCAGGGCCGGCGCCCACGTGGTCGTGCCCGCCCGCCGCCCGGCCACCGCCGAGCAGGCGCTGGCCGGCCTTCCCGGCGTCGAGCTGGACGAGTTGGACCTCGGCGACCTGGAGAGTGTGCGCGGCTTCGCCGAGCGGTTCCTCGCCTCGGG